>NZ_JBSGTX010000042.1:0-77555 GCF_053607625.1 Streptomyces sp. NPDC055103 | reverse complement strand
AGTATCGGGACGACCCTCCGCCTTGCGATCGCACGCACCAGACGCCGCCCGGCCTGCCCTTCGGGCAGACGACGCTACTTTCGAAACACGCCCTACGAGCGGGCCGTTACTGGGGAATTACCCGAGGTCCGGGGGCGGGGCGCCGGTGCAAGGGGGCTTCCGTCAGTTCCGGGGGCGTACGGCTGTGCGGGGCGTCCGTGGACAGGGCCGGCGCGCGGCGGCACGATCGGTTCGGTACTGAGACCGGGGGCACTCCCGGGGGCCCTGGCGCCGGAAAACTAACAGCGCTAGTTTGGGTCCGGACGGCGAACCGGTCGGTAACGTCCGGTCGGCGATGTCCGGTCGAGAACGCCCGGTCGAGAACGCCCGGTCGAGAACGCCCGGTCGGGAACGTCCAGTCAGTACCGCCGGTCGGCGACATCCGGTCGGTGACGCGAGTCGGCAATGTGAGGAGACAGCGGATGAAGGCCCACGACGCGATGTACATCGGCGGGGAGTGGCGCCCCGCCTCCTCGGCGGAGACCATCCCCGTGATCAACCCGGCGGACGAGCAGGTCATCGCCCACGTCCCGGCGGGCACCGCCGAGGACGTCGACGCCGCCGTACGCGCCGCCCGCGCCGCGCTCCCCGGCTGGGCGGCCACCCCGCCTGCCGAGCGCGCCGCCCGCGTCGCCGCCCTGCGCGACGTGCTCGCCGCCCGCGCGGAGGAGATCGCCGCCACCGTCACCGCCGAGCTGGGCGCCCCGCCGCAGCTCGCCGCCGCCGTCCACGCGGGCCTGCCGGTCGCCGTCGCCGGCTCGTACGCCGAGCTGGCCGCCTCCCACCCCTTCGAGGAGAAGGTCGGCAACTCCACCGTCTACGCCGAGCCGGTCGGTGTCGTCGCCGCGATCACCCCCTGGAACTACCCGCTCCACCAGATCGTCGCCAAGGTCGCCCCCGCGCTCGCCGCCGGCTGCACGACCGTCCTCAAGCCCGCCGAGGACACCCCGCTCACCGCCCAGCTCTTCGCCGAGGCCGTCCATGAGTCGGGCCTGCCGGCCGGTGTCTTCAACCTGGTCACCGGCCTCGGCCAGGTCGCCGGACAGGCCCTCGCCGAACACCCGGACGTGGACCTCGTCTCCTTCACCGGCTCCACCGCCGTCGGCCGCCGCATCGGCGCCCTCGCGGGCGGCGCCGTCAAGCGGGTCGCCCTCGAACTGGGCGGCAAGTCCGCCAACGTCATCCTGCCGAGCGCCGACCTCCCCAAGGCCGTCGCCGTCGGCATCGCCAACGTCATGTCCAACTCCGGCCAGACGTGCAGCGCCTGGACCCGGATGCTCGTCCCCGCCGAGCGGTACGAGGAGGCGGTGGCGCTCGCCGCCGAGGCCGTCGCCAAGTACGTCCCCGGCGAGCGCGTCGGCCCCCTCGTCAACGCCAAGCAGCGGGACCGCGTCCGCGGCTACATCGAGAAGGGCGTCGAGGAGGGCGCCCGGCTCGTCGCCGGCGGCCCCGAGGCCCCGCGCGAGACCGGCTACTACGTCTCCCCGACTGTCTTCGCCGACGTCACCCCGGACATGACCATCGCCCGCGAGGAGATCTTCGGCCCGGTCGTCTCGATCATCCGGTACGAGGACGAGGCCGACGCGCTGGCCATCGCCAACGGCACCGAGTACGGCCTCGCCGGAGCCGTCTGGGGCGAGCCCGAGGCGGCCGTCGCCTTCGCGCGCCGCATGGAGACCGGCCAGGTCGACATCAACGGCGGCCGGTTCAACCCGCTGGCCCCCTTCGGCGGCTGGAAGCAGTCCGGCGTCGGCCGGGAGCTCGGCGCGCACGGCCTCGCCGAGTACCTCCAGACGAAGTCCCTCCAGTTCTGACCGGTCACGTCCCGCCGTCCCGCCAGATCCGAGCGCAGAAGGAGCAACGAGCGTGATCCGCGCAGCCGTCCTGCCCGCCGTCGGCTCTCCCCTGGAGATCACCGGCATCGAACTCCCCGAGCCCGGGCCCGGCCAGGTCAGGGTCCTGCTCGCCGCGGCCGGGGTCTGCCACTCCGACCTGTCCCTGTCCAACGGCACGATGCGCGTGCCGGTCCCGGCCGTCCTCGGCCACGAGGGCGCCGGCACCGTCGTCTCCGTCGGCGAAGGCGTCACGCACATCGCCCCCGGCGACGGCGTCGTCCTCAACTGGGCGCCGTCCTGCGGCAGCTGTCACCCCTGCTCGCTCGGCGAGGTCTGGCTCTGCGTGAACGCACTCAGCGGCACCGCGAACATCCACGCCCGCACCGAGGACGGCACCGAGCTCCACCCGGGTCTCAACGTCGCAGCCTTCGCGGAGGAGACGGTCGTCGCCGCGAACTGCGTCCTGCCCGCCCCCGACGGCGTACCGCTCACCGACGCCGCCCTGCTCGGCTGCGCCGTCCTCACCGGCTGGGGCGCCGTCCACCACTCCGCACGGGTCAGGGAGGGCGAGACCGTCGCGGTGTTCGGCGTCGGCGGCGTCGGCCTCGCCACGCTCCAGGCCGCGCGGATCGCGGGCGCGTCCACGATCGTCGCGGTCGACGTCTCGCCCGAGAAGGAGGCCCTGGCGAGGGCGGCCGGTGCCACCGAGTACGTCGTCGCCTCCGAGACGACGGCGAAGGACATCCGGAAGCTGACGGGCGGCCACGGCGTCGACGTGGCCGTCGAGTGCGTGGGCCGCGCCGTCACCATCCGTACCGCCTGGGAATCCACCCGGCGCGGCGGCCGCACCACGGTCGTCGGCATCGGCGGCAAGGACCAGCAGGTCACCTTCCACGCCCTGGAGCTCTTCCACTGGGGCCGCACCCTGTCCGGCTGCGTCTACGGCAACTCGAACCCGGCCGTCGACCTGCCCGTCCTCGCCGAGCACATCAGGGCCGGCCGGTTCGACCTCGGCGCCCTCGTCACCGAGCGGATCACCCTGGACGGCATCCCGGCGGCCTTCGACAACATGCTCGCGGGCAAGGGCGGCCGGGCCCTGGTGATCTTCCCCTGACGCACGGGCCCGCACCGTCCGGCGACGGTGGTGCGGGCCGCTCCCGTCACAGATCCAGGGTGAGGCGCGGGCCGCGCGAGCGGCCCACGCAGATCATCATCGTCGTCCCCGAGGCCCGCTCCTCCTCGCCCAGGACCGCGTCGTGGTGTTCGGGCGTGCCCGCGAGGACCTTCGTCTCGCACGTGCCACACCAGCCCTCCTCGCAGGAGTACGCGACGCCCGGCAGTACCTCGCGCACGGCGTCGAGCAGCGACCGGCCGGGCTCGACCCGCACGGTCCGCCCGCTCCGGCGCAACTCGACGTCGAAGCCCCCGGTGTCCGGGGAGTCCGGGACGACCGCGGGCGGCGGCGCGCCGAACCGCTCCGTGTGCAGCGCCCCCGGCCACCGTTCCTCCACGGCCCTGAGAAGTCCTTCCGGACCGCAGCAGTAGACGGCCGTCGAGGCGGGCAGACCGGTGAGGGCGGCGTCCAGGTCGGGCAGCCCCGCCGTGTCCTGCGGGACGAGCGTGACGCCGGGGAGCTCGGCGAGCTCGTTCCGGTACGCCATCGCCGCGAGGCTCCGGCCCCCGTACAGCAGGGACCACGACCCCGGCGGCAGCGAGCGGACCATCGGCAGCAGTGGGGTGATGCCGATGCCGCCCGCGATGAACAGATGGCGCTCCGCGGGGACGAGCGGGAAGCGGTTGAACGGGCCCCGGACCCCGAGGACCGTGCCCTCGCCGACGGAGGTGTGGAGCTCCTCGGAGCCGCCCCGGCCCGCGGGTTCGCGCAGGATCCCGAGGCGGTACGTGCTCCGGTCCGCCGGGTCGCCGCAGAGCGAGTAGTGCCGGACCGCCCCGGACGGCAGCGTCACCTCCAGATGCGCGCCGGGCTCCCACGGGGGAAGCGCGGCGCCCGCGGGATCGGCGAGCAGCAGTCCGAGGACGCCCTCGGCCTCCCGGACGGCCGACCGGACGGTGAGCCGGAACGTGGTCGTCGTCATGTGTCTCCTCTGATCGGGGCGCTGTCTCCTCCCGGCGCGGGGAAGGGCGGCAGCAGGGGCTCCGGCCACACCCGACACAGGGCCCGGTACAGCGCGGCGGCGACCGCGAAGGAGGCCGGCAGACTCAGGTCGACCCCGCCCGTCAGACCCGTCAACGGACCGGTGTACAGGGGGTTGTTGACCCACAGGATCCCGACGGCCGAGCCGACGGCGAAGGCCGCGGCGGCCCGCGGATTGACCCCGCGCGTGTACCAGTAGCGGCCGCCCCCGCCGGTGGTGAAGGTGCGCAGCGCCTCCCCGTCGTACCGGCCGCGGTGGAGCCCGTACCCGACGGAGAGCACCGCCGCCCATGGGGCGACGACCGTGAGCAGCAGCGTCACGAACGCCGACATCGCGTCCATCGCGTCGTACACCACCGCCCCGAGGTAGAGCGCGGCCGCGGCGAGCAGGGCGACGGCCGCCGTGACACCGGCCCGCGAGGCGCGCCAGAACACCGAGTTGGCGGAGAGCCCGGCCGCGTACAGGCACAGCCCGGCCTGCGGCAGGGTGCCCGCGAAGCCGAAGACGACGACCGCCACCGCGAACCAGCCGGGCACCGCGTCCGTCAGGCCCTGGAGCCACGGCTCGTCGGGGACGGGGAAGAGGGTCGTCACGTACGCGCCGGTGAGCAGCGCCGCGAGACTGCTGAGGAACATGGAGATCCCGCTGGCCCGCACGACCCGCCCGGTGGGCGTGCCCGCGGGCATGAAGCGGGTGTAGTCGCCCTGGAACGTCGCGTACGACAGGGGCATGGTCGCGGAGGCGGTGGCCGCGAGCAGCCAGGTGTGCAGCACGCTGCCGAGCGCGAGCGTCCCGCCGGCGTGACCGGCGTAGCCGGGGTCGAAGCGGGGGGCCAGGACGAGCACGGTGCCGAGCAGGACGGCCCCGCCGGTGACCGCCGTCACCCGGTACGTACGGACGAGCGTCTCGTGGCCGCGTACCGCGACGAGCGCGACCGCCGCCGCCGTCACGGCCATCGCGACCGTCAGCGCGCCGGGGCCCGTCGGGGTGGACAGCAGCCGGTGACCCGCGACCATGACGGCGGTGCCGCCCGTCCACACGGCGATGGCGAAGAAGCCGAGCGCCGTCACCACCGTGATGACGTTGCCGACGATCCTGCCGCGCACCCCGAAGTGCGCCCCGCTCGCCAGGGGGTCGTTGGCGCCGGTCCGGACGCCGAAGCGGGCGAGGGGCGCGAGCAGCAGCGAACCGACGGCGACGCCCACCGTGATCGCGCTCGCCGAGGCCCACCAGCCGAGGCCGAAGACCACGGGCAGCGCGCCGAGCACGACGGTCCCGAAGGAGAACTGCGCCGACGGCCAGATCCAGCCGAAGTCGGCCGGGGTCGAGGTGCGTTCGGCCTCGGGCACGGGCGCGATGCCGTCGTGCACGACCGCCGCACGGGGCGGCGTCACGAAGGACGCCGCCCCGGTCGGTGTGGTGGTCACGGGGCGCCCCCGGAGTCCTGGCCGGAGTCCTGCCCGGGCAGCACGTCGACGACCCGGAGCGCGGAGCACGCGGTGCCCGAGATCCGCTCGCCGCTCGTCAGATCGAAGGTCGTGTGGTGCAGGGGGCAGGTGATGCGCAGCCTGTCCCCGTCGACCCTGCCGTACTTGAGCCGGCCCCCGCGGTGGGGGCAGACCGCGGCGGCGAGCACCTTGCGGCCGCCGACCTCGACCAGCACCAGATCCTCGGTCACCTGCCGGACGACGGGCTCGTCGGCCACGCGCCGGCGCCCGGCGGGCACGGCCGTCATCCGACGGTCTCCCGTGCCCGCGCGACCGCCGCCTCGGTGGCCGCGCCGACGATCTCGGAGGCCACCCGCACGCCCGCCCAGATCTTCGCGAGGTCCGGTTCGTCGAGCGCCCGGATCGCCGTCCGCATATGACTGCTGTGGTACGTGTCGATGTAGAGGTGTTCGGTGTAGTAGGCGTCGTGGACGATGCCCAGCCGCCGGGCCGCCCGGGCGAAGCTCTGGAAGCCGTACAGCACGCTGGTCTCGAAGTAGGCGTACGCCCCCAGGAAGTACTGGGGCGAGGGCGCCCGGCTCGCCAGCCAGTGGAACATGTTGACGTAGGCGTAGCACTCGGGGCTCGTCCGGTCGAGGTAGTCGTCGAGCCGGGTGCTCATGCCGAGCTCGGTGAGCAGGTCCCGGTAGAGCTGGGAGTGGGCCTTCTCCTCGTTGCCGCAGCCGAGTTCGTCGATGAGGACCCGGAAGACCGCCATGCCCGAGCGGTACGGGAGCCGGGGCACGACCGGGAGCAGCGACTCGGACTCGGTGAGCCCGTCGAGAGCGAACTGCTCCACCACGGCCTTGAACTGTTCCAGTGTCGCGTGCTCGGCGAGGAAGGTCGCGCTCTCCGGGAGGGCGGCCTCCTCCTCGGCGAGGAACTCCTTGAGCGTCCCGAGCAGTTCGCCGGTGTTCGCGAACCGGGGCGCCGCGGCCTCGTAGCCGCGGGCCGCCGGCAGGATCCACCGCTCCTCGATCGCGGTCATCGATCCGTAGTCGCCGAGGCTGGGAACCCGCCGGTAGAGGGCGTGCAGATCGCGCTGGGCGGTCGCGGCGGGGGCCGTGACGGAGTGCGCGACGACCGGAGCGCCGGTGGAGACGGAAGGGGAGGGGGAGGGCGAGGCGCTCATGCCGCCTTGACCTCCTCGGCCGTGGTGGGCGAGCTGATCACGCCCCGCTGGTGCAGTTCCTTCTTCACCCAGCGGTACCAGTCGTCGAGGAAGACTCCGTACCGCTCGCAGACGGTGTTGATCTCCGCCTGGCGTTCGGGGGTCGGGTCGACGAGCATCGCGTTGCACAGCGCCGGTTCGATGTTGGCCAGCGGGCCGATGAAGCCGTCGATGCCGCGGGCGTCGACGAGGAGGTTCTCCCAGCCCTCGAAGACCGGGATCCCGGTCTTCGCCTCGGCCATCCGCCGCGTGAACGCGGCGTCCCCGCTGGACTCCTTGATGCCGACGATCCCGGGGATCTCGCAGATCCGCAGCAGGGTGTCGAACTCGATCCGGTTACCCGACAGGGCCTCCTCGTTGTAGAGGAAGATCGGGATGTCGAGGGCGGCGCGGATGGCCCGGTAGTGGTCGACGATCCGGTCCTGCGTCACGTCGGCGCCGAACGGCGTGGTGACGACGACGGCGTCGGCGCCGAGCGCGGCGGCCGTGCGGGCCCGGTCGATCACCGAGTCGGTGTCCGGGAGCTGGATCCCGGCCAGCACGGGCAGGCCGTCGGCGTGCTTGACGGTGTACGTGACGACGTCCTGCCACTGGCGGGCGTCGAGCTTCCAGCCCTCGCCGGAGGTCAGGGCCGGCATGAGACCGGTGACCTCGGTGCGGATGTGGCCGATGAGGCGGGCGACGCTCTGCTCGTCGACGATGCCGTTCTCGTCGAGGGGGGTGATCAGCGGGACGATCGTCCCGGAGTAGGTGCCAGGCATGAGTGGGGTGCCCTTCGGAGGATGTGTCAGAGGTTCGAGCGAGTGTCAGAGGTCTGAGCGCGTGTCAGAGGTCCGAGCGCGTGTCAGAGTTCTGCGGAGGCGACCGTCAGGACCAGCGAGCGCCGGTAGAGGTCCTCCAGGTACGGAGGGAACAACGGATCCCCGGCCGGGGCGGGCGCGCCGGCCCCGGTGATCGGTACGACGGGGAGTCCGGCGGTGGGCCCGGCGGCCCCGAGCAGCCGGGGGCTCGCGGTGTGCAGCGTGCCCCCTCGGCCGATGACCTGCGCGAGCAGCAGGCGCTCGTGCGTGGGCAGGCCGTCGAGCCCGGGGGTGCCGAAGGCCCGGCGGACGTCCGCCTCGTCGTAGGCGATCCGGTCGATGGCGAGGTCCGTGTGGAGGACGTCCATGAAGGGGTAGTAGTCGTCCTGGACCCCGCGCTCGTACGCCCACACGAGGTCGTCGCAGCGGCCGACCTGCTCCCAGCTCATGACGACCCGGCCGGCGGTTCCGGCGGCGAGGCGGCCGGCGAAGAAGGCCTTCGCGGCGACGCGGACGGCGTCGTCCTCGCTGTGCATGCCCATGAAGAGCGTGGCGTCGATGAACACCGTGTCGGTGGAGATCACCGAGGTCTCGTCAGGCCGCATAGCGCTCGAGCACCTTCCGCATCCGCTCCATGGCGCCGGCGAACACCTCGGGCTCGCGGGCCAGGGCCAGGCGGATGAAGCGCTCGCCCTTCTCCCGGGTGTTCCAGTAGAAGAAGGTGCCCGGCAGGACGTACACCTCCTCGTCGAAGAGGACGGCCTGCAGCTGGGTGGCGGTCAGGTGCTCGGCGGTGATCCGGAACCAGGCGACGCTGGTGCCGACGACCGGCTCCTGGAACTCCAGGACGGTGCCGCTGAGCGCCGCGCGGGCGGCCTCGCCGTTGGTCGTGATGATGTCCCGCACCGAGGCGAAGCCGTCGGCGATGGAGTCCTCGACGTACTGCGTGACCATGTTGAGGACGAAGGGCGAGACGTTCAGGAGGACGCTGGTGTGGAGGTTGTAGACCTCCTCCTGGATGTCCCGGCTGGCGGTGATCATGGCGCACTTGGCGTCCTGGATCGGCCAGGTCTTCCCGGTGTCCTCCATGACCATGTACGTGACGCCGGACTCCTCCAGGAGCTTGTAGATGTCGACCCGGCCGACGCCCTCGTCGCAGAGCGCGAAGGAGGCGAAGCAGAAGTCCATGACCAGGACCTTGTCGTGGTCCACGCAGTAGCGGACGACCTCGCGGAAGCCCTCCAGCTTCTCGGCGAGCAGCGTGAAGCCGGTGGGGTTGTTCGGGTCGACGAGATAGAGGGCGTCCGCGTCGACCTGCTCGACGAGCCGGTCGTAGATGGCGTCCTTGTCGTGCAGTGCGGACTCCGCGAGCGGGGAGATCGGCACCTGCATGTTGCGCAGCAGGTCGACGAGGTTGTCGAAGCAGGGCTCCACGAGCTGCACCGACTTGCCGCGCTGCTTGAGGAACATGCCGGCGACCATGGTCGAGACGCTGGCGGAGTACGACAGGAGTGTGCGGTCCATCGCCCGGGCGGTGGGCTGCTGGTGCAGACGGAAGAAGGCGTCGATGAACTGGCGCTCGAAGTGGGCCTGCTGCTTCGACTCGGACTCGTGCCACAGGTCGGGCAGCCGCCGCACGATCGCCTCCTGGGAGGCGGACTGACGCTGGTGGGTGTGGGCGTCGGCAAGGTTGAACCGGGTCTTCAGCGCTTCGATCTCGTGCTGGGTGAGGTCGACGAAGGTGCTGACGTCTGCCTTGTCGGTCAACGACATGAAGAACTCCCGCTGTCGATACGGATCTGCTTCCGGAATTCCGGCCGCGGGAACGACTTTAGGAGCTTCGAGCGGCCTTGCGAATAATGGCCGGGTCACGCAATTAATAATCACCGCGATGTTCTCCCGATGAAAAAAGAAACGACGGCCGGGCGTTCCGCGATAGGGAATGCCTGACCGTCGTTCCGAGAATTAGGCCGCGCTTGGCTGTGAATTCAACTATTCAGTGGCTGCTATTCGGTGGCAGCCCGCAGGAGGATGTCCTCGTACACCTTCGGGTCGTCCGAGTGGATCACCGGCCAGCCGATGCCGTAGCCGCCCTCCCAGCCCACGTCGATGCCCGGGTTGGCGTGGTCGGACCCGTCGGACAGGAACAGGTGCGGGCTGCAGTTCACCCGGTCTGTACGGGACACGGCGGCGTGGTCCGAGAGCGACCGGCGCGCCCGGCCGTCGTCCAGCGCCTCGGCGAGGGCGTCGACGTCGACCGCGCCGGTGTCCCTGGCCACGTCGAGGATCACCTTGCGGTGGCTGATGGTGCGCGACTCGGCCCAGAAGGCCCGGCGCAGCCCGAGGTCGAGCTGCTCCGAGGCGTGCAGGCTCTGCTCCTTCGCGGCGAGGACCGCCTCCAGGGCGGGCAGTGTCGTCGACGGGTAGAGCCAGTCCTTGGCCTGCCACAGCTGCCAGCCCGCAGCCGGCTCCAGGCTGGCCATCCGGGCGACCTCGCTGTCCGTGCCGGGGCGCGGGCTCGGGGCGTCGTTGAGCAGTTCCAGCGGGAAGGCGCGCAGGTCGAAGGAGACCTGCTCCGACAGGCCCAGCCGGGCCCGGGTGGTGTGCAGCCGGTGGATGGCGATGTGCGCGAAGGAGCACCAGATGTCGGAGAAGACGGTGACGATTCCGCGCGGCGGGGTCAGGTCGACGGTGTTCGGGTCGGGGCGGGTCGGGTCGGACATGGTTCTCCTCGGTTCGGGAAGCGGCCGGCGGGGCTCAGCCGACGGGGGAGGCGTGGGCGTCGAGCGCCGCCTCGAGGTCGAGGTCGGCGCCGGGGAGCCAGGCGGGCAGGGAGGGGATGCGGGCCATCGCCTCGAAGAGGCGCGGTACGGCGTCCTCGCGGACGGTCGGCCCGTGGGCGCTGAGCAGTCGTGCGGGACGCAGTGCGGCCAGTTCGCGTACGGGCCGGAGGAACTTCTCCTCGTCGACCAGCGCGGTCCACGGGGCGATGGCCCGGTTCAGTACGTCGAAGCCGTGGAAGAATTCCGCCTCGCTGAGATCGGCGAAGTCCTGGGTTATTTCCTCGACCACGGTTCCGAAGCTGTCGGAGCTGTAGAGAGTACCGTCGGAATGGTCGAACACCGCGAGCGTCCCGGGTGAATCGAAGGTGGGCGGCCGATGAAAACTCAGCTCCCGGTCGCCGACCTTCACACGGCTTCCCGGGTTCGCCGTCACCACCCGGTCCTGCGGAATGGCGAATTCTTCCGATATTCGTGTCAGCGCTATCGCGTTGGTCAGCACCTTCGCGCGCGGCGCGGCCTCCAGGACGCGCGCCAGGGCGCCGGTGTGGTCGCGGTCGTCGTGGGTGACGACGATCCAGCGCAGATCCGCCGGGTCGATCAGTGACCAGAGGGAGTCCAGGAAGCCCTCCCGGTCGATCGGCATGCCGGTGTCCACGAGGAGCGGCTGGCCGGACCGTACGAGGAAGGCGTTGACCGGCTGGTCGCCGAGGTCGGGTATGGGCAGCGCCGAGGGGAGGACGTGGATGTCCGGCCCGGCGGTGTACGAGGCTTTCATGGCACGTCCCTCGGTCGGAGAGGCGGGGAGGCAGGGAAGCGGTGGGAGTCGGTCAGACGAGCTGGATGGTCAGGGAGCCGGCGATCAGCAGGACGAGACCCAGGGCGCGCGCCTTCGTCAGGGACCGCTGCGGCAGCTTGAACAGGCCCTTGTGGTCGATCAGTGCCGAGGTGAGCTGCTGCCCCGTCACGGTGAGCGCGATGGTGACCGCCGCGCCGATGGTGGGCATGAGCAGGAAGGTGCCGGTGACGTAGGCGGCGGCGCACGCGCCACCGAGCCAGCCCCACCAGGGCATCTTCTTCAGCGGGGCGATCTTCGGCTTCGGCGTGCGCCGGGTCGCGTAGAGCACGAGCAGGACGACGGCGATCGTGAAGGTCGCGACGGCGAAGCTGATCACGGCGACGGTGATGGGCTCCTTCAGCTGGGCGCGGAGCTGGGCGTTGACCGCGCCCTGCACCGGCAGGACGGCTCCGGCGAGGACACCGAGGGCGAGCCAGCCGGTGCGCCCGGCGCTCGACATCTTGGGGGCGCCGGGGGGCGCCGCCGCCTTCATGCCCCGGATGATCACGGCGATGCCCGCGAGCACGGCGAGGGCGCCGATGACGATCCCGGCGTTGAGGTCCTGCTGCTCGAGGCCCAGGAGGCCGAAGAGGTCGAGGGCGAGCGAGGCGAACATCTGGCCGGTGACGAAGAGCCCGACGGCGGCGAGGGCGCCGAGTCGCGGGAAGAGCAGGATGCCGCTCGTGATGTAGAGCGGGCTGGCCAGCCCGCCGAGCAGCTGCCAGGGCTCCACGTCCGGCAGCTTGCCGAGCGCGCCGAGCGCTCCGGCCGCCACCGCGAGCACGGTGAGGAGCCCGGTCGCGACACCGAGCTGGATGGTCGAAGCGCCGTACGGGGTGCCGACGGCGGAGTTGAGCTGGAGGTTCACCGAGGCCTGGACGGCCAGGAGGCAGCCGACCAGCAGGGCCGCGGCGAGGAGCGCGGTGTGCATCTGGATCTCCCTGGGGCGGGATGGCGAGCGGGTAAGTGGACACTGAGTCCGTTTAGCATGCCACGCGACAGGCCAAGCGGACAAGGTGTCCACTTAGTCTCCGGGGAAGTAAGGTCTGGTCCATGAGCGACGACGAGCAGCGAGGTCGTGGAGCCTCCTCCGTGCACCGGGTCGACGGGCTCCTCGGCGATCTGCAGGCGGCGGACGAACAGCCGGTCGCGCCGCGCAGACGCGCGGACGCGGAGCGGAACCGCGCCCAGATCCTGGCCGCGGCCGAGCAGCTCTTCGCCGAGCAGGACCCGCGGTCGGTCACCATGGACCGGATCGCAAAGGCGGCCGGCGTGGGCCGCGCCACGCTCTACCGGAGCTTCCCCGACCCGCCCTCCGTGGCTGTCGCGCTCCTCGACGAGCACGAGCGCCGGCTCCAGGGTCAGCTGATCTACGGACCGCCGCCGCTCGGTCCCGGCGCACCCGCGGGGGAGCGCCTCGCGGCGTTCTACCTCGCCATGCTCGACCTGCTGGAACGTCATCTGCCGCTGGCGCTGGGGGCGGAGACCGGGCCGGCGCGCTTCAGGACGGGTGCGTACGGATTCTGGCGCGTGCACGTCCGCACGCTGCTCGTCGATCACGGCGTCGAGGACCCGGACCCGATGATCGACATCGCGCTCAGCCCGCTGGCGCCGGAGCTCTTCCAGTTCCAGCGGCACGAACTGGGCCTGTCGACCGAGCGCATCGGCCGCTCGCTGACGACCTTCGCCCGCCAGCTGCTGCGCTCGGGGCGCGGGAACTGACGGTGTGACGGCTGGTGCCCCTAGGGGGTGTCTTGTCGATCGGGCCGGATCAGGGGGCGGGGTCTGGCTACGGCACCGCGGGCGCGCTGTCGGGCTTCTGGGCCGAGGGCGCGGCAGGGGCGGAAGCGGCAGACGGGAACGGCGCCGGGAACGTCGTCGTGGCGATCGTCCTGACGGCCGCCTGTACGCTCCGGGGCTGCCGGGCGGCCGGGTGCACCAGGCCCGGCAGGATCAACTCCCAGATACGGCGCAGGCGTTCCTCGGCCGGGCCGAGGATGGCGCCGGTCCCGGTCGGCGGCCACGTCTCGTCGTCGGCCGTCGCGCCCGGCGAGCGCATCTCCAGCTCCACACCGGTGATCACGTAACCGATCAGGGCCGCCACCGCCGTCGCGTCCACTTCGGGGCGTAACGCCTCCTCGGCGGCGGCGTACCGGGCGAGCCGGGCGACCTCGCGCCGCCAGGGGCAGTCCGGGGACGGTACGGGGCCCGCGGCGTCCAGCTCGCGGGCCAGCCGCTCGCCCGCCCGCGCCACGTGGTCGGTCTCGAAGAGCCGGATCAGCGCGTGCGTCGTGAGCACCAGCTTGTCGATCGCGGTGCCGCCCACGCCCTCCGTGGACAGACAGGCCGACTCGACCGTCGTCCGGGTGACCGCCCGGGCCCGCCCCCGCACGGCGGTCGCCAGGTCCGCCTTGGTCGTGAAGTGGAAGACGAGGGCGCCGGTGGTCACCCGGGCCACGCCCGCGATCCTGGCGAGCGACGCGCGTTCGTAGCCGAGTCCGTCGAAGACCCGCGCGGCCGCCGACAGGATCTCCTGTCTCGTCCGTTCGGCCCTCTGCTGAATCGCCATGAGCTCCCCCGTGGGCTTGCGAGAAGGTGCCGGAACGTGATGTTTCGGCCCGCGTCTGTGACCGACTCGAAACTATCCGGCCGGACGGCGGCGAAACGTCCCGTCCGGCGCCTCAGGCCGGAAACGGAGCTTGACGGGCATCGCCCTTCCAGGTCGCGGGCGGGTGCGGAGCGGAACCCGCCCGCGAAGTGACCGGAACCATGGGCATGGCCTGTCAGGTGGATTCGGCCGTTCCGGCCGCGGCGGGCGTCCGCGGACGCGAGCGCGACACGGCCACGCCCGCCAGGCAGAGCGCGCCCCCGGCGAGCGTGAGCGGTCCCGGCAGTTCGCCGAGGACGAGCCAGGCGAGGAGGACGACGAGCGCGGGTACGGCATAGGTCGTCGCGCCCATCCGGCCCGCGGTCGTACGGGCCAGGGCGTACGCCCAGGTCGTGAAGGCGAGCGCGGTCGGGAACACCCCCAGGTAGAGCATGTTCAGGGTCGCGGACAGCGGCGCCCGGCCCGCCTCCTCGATCAGCTGTCCGGCGAACGGCAGACAGGCCACCGCGCCCACCAGGCAGCCGAAGGTCGTCACCTGGAGCGCGCTGCCGTGCGCGAGCGCCGGCTTCTGCGCCACGACCCCGCCCGCGTACGCCGCCGCCGCGACCAGACAGAGCACCACCCCGAGCACCGAGGCGTGCGCGCCGGAGCCGGAGTCGCCCGACATGGAGAGGCCCACGGCCACCGCGCCCGCGAAGGAGACGGCCATGCCCGCGACGAGCCGGGGCGGCAGCGACTCCTTGAGGAACCTGGCGCCGAGCAGCGCGATCAGGATCGGCCCGATGTTCACCACCATCGCCGCCGTCCCCGCGTCGACCTCCTGCTCGCCCCAGTTGAGGACCACCATGTAGACGCCGAACCAGAGCAGTCCCGAGACCAGGATCCCGCGCCAGGCCGCCTGGGGAGGCAGCCCCTCCCGCCGGATCAGGAGGACGCAGCCGAGTACCAGGGCCCCGGCGAGGAGCCGGCCGAGGGCGAGTGCGCCGGGGGAGTAGGCGGCCCCGGCGCTGCGGATGGAGACGAAGGCGGAGGCCCACAGGACGACGGTGACACCGGCGGCGGCGAGCGCGAGGCGAGAGGTTCGGGTCTGCATGGCTCGACCGTAGGGCGCGGACGGTTCGGCGGTCACCGCAATATCGCGAGGCGGTCCTCAGCGGCCCGCCGCGGCGCGGGGCGGTGCTCGGGTCGCAGTCGGCCGCTTCGGCGCTGAGCGAGGCTCGGCTCAGGGGCGCGCTCAGCGCAGGGTCGCGGGCGCGATGCCCAGCGTCTCGTGCAGCGCGGACTCGCCCTCCGGCGTCACCTTCACGGCCCGCTCGGACCCGATCCGTACGCACCACCCGGTGTCCAGGGCGTGGCGGCAGAGCGCGGCGCCCGCGATCCCCGCGAGGTGCGGCCTGCGCTCGGTCCAGTCGAGACAGCCGCGCGCGACGGGCCGCCGCCCTCCGCGTACGAGGGGGATTCCCCGCTCCTCGAACCACGCCACGCCCCGGTCCGTGAGCGCGAACCCGGTGTCCTGGCGCAGCAGTCCGCGCACGGTCATCGCCTCGGTGATCGCGATCCCGAGGCGCCCGGCGAGATGGTCGTAGCAGGTCCGCCCCCGGGCCATCGCCCGCCCGGCGTTCGCGGCCCCCAGTGAGCGCGGCGCCGCCGCGATCCGGGGCTCCGACCGGGCGGCCAGGTCCTCGACGAGGTGGGCGATCCCGGGGTCGGCCAGGCGGACGTACCGGTGCCTGCCCTGCCGCTCCTCCGTGAGCACCCCACCCGCGACGAGCTTTCCGAGGTGCTCGCTGGCGGTGGACGGTGCCACGCCCGCGTGGCGGGCGAGCTCCCCGGCGGTCCAGGCCCGTCCGTCGAGCAGGGCGAGCAGGAACGCGGCGCGGCTCTCGTCCGCGAAGAGTGCCGCGAGCGCGGCGAGATCACTGGCTGCCATGGCACCAGGCTCCCGCACTCACCGTTCGGCGGTCGCCGAACCGTCGCCCTCCCGCGCACCGTCCTCTGCCCGCGGGCCGTCGTCCGCCCGCGCACCGTCCCCTGTCCGCCCGGGCCGCATCAGGGGTTCGTGCCGCTCGGGCCGCACCGGGGACTCGTACTGGATCAGCAGTCCGTCGAGCAGGGCGCGCAGCCCCGTCTCGAAGGCGCGCTCGTCGACCTTCTGGCGGTGCTCGGCCAGCAGGTGGGCCTGGCCGAGGTGGGGGTAGTCGGCGGGGTCGTAGGCCGTCTCGTCGTCGACGAAGCCGCGGGCGAAGGAGCCGAGGGCCGAGCCGGTGACGAAGTACCGCATCAGCGCGCCGATGGAGGTGGCCTGGGCCGGGGGCCAGCCCGCCCGGACCATCGCGCCGAAGACCGCGTCGGCGACGCGCAGGCCCGCCGGGCGCCGGCCGGGGCCCTGGGCGAGGACGGGGACGATGTGCGGGTGGTCGGCGAGGGCCGCGCGGTAGGAGACCGCCCAGTCGTGCAGCGCCGTGCGCCAGTCGCGGCCGTCGCTCTCCTCGAACATCGACAGGTCGATCTTCGCGCTCACCGCGTCCGCGACGGCATCGAGGATCTCGTCCTTCGTGCGGAAGTGGTTGTAGAGCGAGGGGCCGCTCACCCCGAGCTCCGCCGCGAGCCGCCGCGTGGAGAGGGCGGCGAGCCCCTCCGCGTCCACGAGCGCACCCGCCGTCCCGACGATGAGGTCTCGGCTGAGCAGGGGCTTGCGCGGTCGGGCCATGGCGCACATAGTAGGCCGCACAGCAAAAACTAGCAGTGGTAATTAAACGCCGAGTGGGGTGGCACCGCATGAATCTGGAACTGAGCGAGGAGCAGGAGGCCGTACGGCGGCTCGCCGAGGACTTCGTCGCACGCGAGGTCACCCCGCACGCCGTCGCGTGGGACCGCGCCGAGGAGGTGGACCGGGCGATCGTGAAGAAGCTCGGCGCCGTCGGTTTCCTCGGGCTCACCGTCCCGGAGGAGTACGGCGGTTCGGGCGGCGACCACCTCGCGTACTGCCTCGTCACCGAGGAGCTCGGCCGCGGCGACTCCTCCGTGCGCGGCATCGTCTCCGTCTCCCTCGGGCTCGTCGCCAAGACCCTCGCCGCCTGGGGCACCGAGGAGCAGAAGCATGCGTGGCTGCCCCGGCTCGCCGCCGGCGAGGCGCTCGGCTGCTTCGGCCTCACCGAGCCGGGCACCGGCTCCGACGCCGGAAACCTGACCACCCGCGCGGTCCGCGACGGCGACGACTACGTCGTGAACGGCACCAAGATGTTCATCACCAACGGCACCTGGGCCGATGTCGTCCTGCTCTTCGCCCGCACCAACGACACCCCGGGCCACAAGGGCGTCTCCGCCTTCCTCGTCCCCACCGACACCCCCGGCCTCACCCGCCGCCCCGTCCACGGCAAGCTCGGCCTCCGCGGCCAGGCCACCGCCGAACTGGTCCTGGAGGACGTCCGCGTCCCGGTCGCCGCCCTGCTCGGCCCCGAGGGCAAGGGCTTCACCGTCGCCATGTCCGCGCTCGCCAAGGGCCGTATGTCGGTCGCGGCCGGCTGCGTCGGCATCGCCCAGGCCGCGCTCGACGCCGCCGTGCGCTACGCCGGGGAACGCGAGCAGTTCGGCAAGCCCATCGCCTCGTACCAGCTCGTGCAGGAGCTGATCACCGACATCGCCGTGGACGTGGACGCCGCCCGGCTCCTCACGTGGCGCGTCGCCGACCTGATCGACCGGGGTCAGGAGTTCGCCACGGCCGCCTCCAAGGCGAAGCTGTACGCCTCCGAGGCCGCCGTCCGCGCGGCGAACAACGCCCTCCAGGTCTTCGGCGGTTACGGCTACATCGACGAGTACCCGGTCGGCAAGCTGCTGCGTGACGCGCGCGTCATGACCCTGTACGAGGGCACCAGCCAGATCCAGAAGCTCATCATCGGGCGGGCGCTGACCGGCGTCTCGGCCTTCTGAGGGCCGGACCGGCGACTGAGTACCTCGCGGCCCCCCGCTGAGTACGCGGACGGATGTGGCGCCTGCCACATCCGTCCGATGCTGTGGTGTATGAGCGACACACCGGTCAAGCAGCAGAACACCGCCGCCTACTACATGCAGGCCGTCCTCTCCTTCGGGATCGCCCTCGCGGCCGTGGCCATCGGGATCTTCCAGTTGGAGGCCAGCGCCTGGGTGCGGGCCTTCCTCGCCGTCGCGGTCCTCTACCTCACGACCTCGGCCTTCACGCTCGCCAAGGTCGTCCGTGACCGCCAGGAGGCCGGCCAGATCGTCAGCCGGGTCGACCAGGCCCGCCTGGAGAAGCTCCTCGCCGAGCACGACCCCTTCCAGAAGCTCTGAGGCCCGTACGTTCCCGGATCACTCCGAACCACTCCGCACCGCCGCTCTCTAAGCGCTTGCTCACCCTCGTTGTATGGTGTTGGTCCTGACGGGGTCCGAGAAGGAGTGTGGGATGAGCGCGGCGGAGGAGACGCCCGGGGGCGAGGACATGCCCTGGGGCGAGGTCACGCCCGAGGCGGCCCGGCGACTGCTGGTGGCCGCCGTCGAGGCGTTCGCCGAGCGCGGCTATCACGCCACCACCACCCGGGACATCGCGGGCCGCGCCGGCATGAGTCCGGCCGCGCTCTACATCCACTACAAGACCAAGGAAGAGCTGCTCCACCGGATCAGCCGCATCGGCCACGACAAGGCCCTGGAGATCCTCCGGGCCGCGGCCGACGGCGACGGCACGGCCGCCGAGCGGCTCGCCGACGCCGTGCACTCCTTCGTCCGCTGGCACGCCGAGCGCCACACGACCGCGCGGGTCGTCCAGTACGAGCTGGACGCCCTCGGCCCCGAGCACCGCGCCGAGATCGTGGAGCTGCGCCGGCAGTCCGACGCGGCCGTGCGCCGCATCATCGACGAGGGCGTCGCGGCGGGCGAGTTCGTGGTGCCGGACGTGCCCGGCACCACGGTCGCCGTGCTGTCCCTCTGCATCGACGTCTCGCGCTGGTTCAACACCCAGGGCCGCCGGACGCCCGACGAGGTCGGCGCGCTCTACGCCGCCCTCGTACTGCGAATGGTCGGGGCCCGGGAGTAGGTCGGGCGTAGGCCGGGCGTAGATCGGCCGCCCTGGGGCGGACCTGGGTCGGCCCTGGGTGCGGACGAGGTCCGATCCAGGCCGGACGCGGGTCAGAAGTAGTAGCGGGAGACCGACTCGGCGAAGCAGACCGGCTTGTCGGCGCCCTCGCGCTCCACGGTCACCGCCGCCGTCACCTGCACACCGCCGCCCGCCTCCTCGACCTTCGTCAGGACGGCGGTGGCGCGCAGCCGTGAGCCGACCGGTACGGGGGCGGGGAACCGCACCTTCTCGGTGCCGTAGTTGAGGCCCATCTTCATGCCCTCGACCCGCAGGACCTGCGGGACGAACAGCGGCAGCAGCGACAGCGTCAGATAGCCGTGCGCGATCGTCGTGCCGAAGGGGCCGTCGGCGGCGCGCTCCGGGTCGACGTGGATCCACTGGTGGTCACCCGTGGCCTCGGCGAAGAGGTCGATGCGCTTCTGGTCGATCTCCAGCCAGTCGCTGTACCCCAACTGCTCTCCGACCCCCGCGCGCAGCTCCTCGGCGGAGGTGAAGATCCTCGGCTCGGCCATGTTCCTCGTCCCTTCTCGTACGACGTACCGACACGACATACCGCGCGGTATCTAAGCGCTTGCTCAGCATGTGGGGTCCGGGGGCCGCTGTCAACGGCCGTCCCTGACGGACCAGTAGGCTTCGCGGAGTGCCGCAGATTCCAGAGAAGATCCACGAGCTCAGCGTCGGCCAGCTCTCCGCCCGTAGCGGTGCCGCCGTCTCCGCCCTGCACTTCTACGAGGCGAAGGGGCTGATCAGCAGCCGCCGCACCACGGGCAACCAACGCCGCTACGGCCGCGACACCCTGCGCCGGGTCGCCTTCGTCCGGGCCGCGCAGCGCGTCGGCATCCCCCTCGCCACGATCCGCGACGCGCTCGCCCGGCTCCCCGAGGAGCGCACGCCCACGAACGAGGACTGGGCACAGCTCTCGGCGGCCTGGCGCACGGAACTCGACGAGCGCATCAAGCAGCTGGGCCGGCTGCGCGACCACCTGACGGACTGCATCGGCTGCGGCTGCCTGTCCCTGGAGAACTGCGTCCTCTCCAACCCCGACGACGCCTTCGGCGAGCGGATGGCGGGCTCCCGCCTGATGCCGGTCCGCCGACCCGCCGACGAGGACTGACAGGACCGAGGGGGCCGAGGGCCGAGGGGTACGGAGGACCGAGGGTTACGAGCAGGCCGAGCGGGCCGAGCGGGCCGAGCGGTACGGAGCCGTACGAGGGTTACGCCAGGGCCGCGGCGACCAGTTCGGCGTAGGACCGTGCCCGGGTGCCGTCCGGCAGGAGAAGGGTGTCGACCAGACCGATCCGGGTGCCGAGCCCGAGGCGGCGGGCGAGCCGCAGCACCGGCCACGTACCACCGTCCACGCCGTGCAGCAGGACCGGCACCCCGGCCGGGACATCGAGGCTCCCGAGCAGGGCCAGGGCCGTGGCCCGGGCCGTCGCCGCGTCCGCGTCCGCGACCTCCGCGCGGACCCGCAGCACGCGGGACGCCAGGGGCGAGCGTGCGAACCGCGCCGGCCCGGCCGTGCCCGACCGCACCCCGGCCTCCACGCCGACGCCGTGCTCCAGGAGCGCCGCCGCCACGTCCTCCGCGCCCGGCTCGTGCCAGTCGACCGAGGCGTAGTCGGGCGGTTCCGGCAGGACGGCCCAGGACCGCACCCGCTCCACCCGCCGCCCGGGGTCGGGCTCGGCGGGCGCGCTCGCCGACACCCCCACCGGTACGGCGACGGCCGCCCGGACCGCTGTCAGGACCGGGGCGAGCACCCGCGGCGAGAGGGACTCCGCACCACAGGGCGTCCTCGGGTGCACGGACACGTCCCGAGCGCCGGCCGCCACCGCCAGGGCAGCGGCCTCGGCCATCGACTCCGGCGACCTCGGCACCCCGGCGGCCTCCCAGGCGGCCTCCCCGGCCCCCCGTGACCCGTTGAGGCACACCTGAAGCGCGGGAGGCGCCCCAGGCCGGCCGACCCCGCCCGGCCTCACGCCGCCGGAGCCAGCGGCCGCCGCAGCTCCCCACGGGCGCGGGCCAGCGCACTGGAAGTGAGCACCGCGTGCGGGACGCCGACGCCGCAGTCCCCGCACACCGGACCGAGCCACGGCTCGTACGTGTCCCCCGACCCCGCCCGCCACTCGATCCGCGGCCCCGCGCAGACCGGGCAGCGCTCGCCCGGGCCGTCCTCCAAGGCGGCGATCAGCCGGTGCAGCACCTCCGGCAGCGGGTCCGACGGGTGCACCGCCGGATCACCGCACCGCACCACGCCGTTGCCGCCCCAGACCCGCCGGTGCCAGACGTCGAGCGCCCCGAGCCCGCGCAGCCCGTCGTGCTTCTCGCGCCGCCGCCGGGCGGCGAACCGCTCCTCGTACGCGAGCCACACGGCCCGCGCCTCCTCCAGCTCGTCGAGCGCGGCCACCAGCCGCCCCGGGTCGAGCTCCCGGTCCTCGGGGCCGAACCTGTGCCGGCGGCACAGATGGTCCCAGGTCGCCCTGTGTCCGTACGGCGCGAACCGCTCCAGGCACTTGCGCAGCGAATACCTGCGCAGCGCCGTGTCGCACCCGGGATCGCGCACCTGTCTCGCGAGACTCCGGAAACCGGCCATCTCTCGCCACCTCCGTCGCTGGTCCTACCGCGCTATCAGAGGGACGAACGAGTGGCCCGCCGTGTTCCATCGACTTGCGGACGGCAGTCGTCAGCGGTGCGGAAGCGACCCCTGGAGCGCAGGGCAACCCGCGGGTCCGGTGGGGTTCACGGGCGGTTCGCCCGGGCCGCCGACACCACCACCCGGGCCAGCTCGGGACGGCGGATGTCGCTGTGCGAGCGGACCGCCTCCGCCGCGTCCACGCTCACGCACCCCGAGCCCGGCACCCCCTGGCGCAGCACGTCCCCCAGGGTCCGCTCCGCCGTGCCCGGCACCGCCTGGAAGCCGTCGTGCCCGATCGCGCCCCAGCGCGGGTCCCCCGAGCCCGGCAGGGCGCCGGGCGGGCCGGTCAGCGACGCGGAGTCGCCCGCGAGCCGGGACGCCAGCGGGTACATCACCGCGAGCGCCGTGTCGTGCCGCGAGTAGCAGGCCACCACGGGACCCCGCACCCGGTGCTGCATGTCCCGCAGCGCGCCGGACCGCCGGGCGTCGTGCGGCAGCCGGGCGGCGAAGGCGTAGTGCGAGAAGGCACCCTGAAGCAGGGTCACGGAGGCCACCGGCCGCGCCCCCGCGGGAAGACCGCGCAGCGCGTACGCGACGAGCCGGGCGCCCATGCTGTGGCCCACGAGATGGACGCGCAGACCGGGGGCCGACCGTGCGACCTCGCCGAGCAGCGGCCCGAGCCCGGACTCGCCGACCTTCCCGGCCCGCCGCTTCATCACGTAGTACGTGGCCTGCCGCAGTGCCTCCCTGGCCCCCTTCCAGTACCGCTTGAGCCCCTCCCCGAAGCCGGCACCGTCGCCCTCCCCGAGGCCCACCCCGTCGCCCGGTCCGTCGCCCTCCCCGAGGCCCATCCCGGCATCCGCCCCCGTACGGCCGCCCTCCAGGGCCTCCGTGAACAGGGCGCAGACCTCCACCGGATCCGCGACCAGGAACGCCGGTACGGGCTCCGCGAACCCGGCGGCACCCACCGCGCCCCTGGGCACGTCGGCCAGCTCCCGCAGGAGCTCCCCGAACTCGGCGAACGCGGCCTCGTCCGCCGGGGCGAGCGCCAGCAGCTCCACGAGCCGCCCGAGGACCGGCTCCTTCTCCGGAAGGACCGTCACGAGCGCCCGGTAGTCGCGCACCGGCTCGTCCGCGAACATCATCGAGGGCCAGATCACCCCCGCGTACCCCGCCTCGACCCCGGGCCCGAAGAGCCCGGGGAAGGGGGCGAAGAAGTCCGAGCAGAGGCGGGTGGCGCCGGACGGGGAGCTGTTCCAGCCGTGGGCGAGCAGCACCAGGTCCGTCACCCCCTGCCGGGCCAGTGCCGCGAGGGCCGCGGACTGGCCCGCCGGCCCGTCGCCGTCCTTGTCGAAGGTGATCTCCCGATACGGCTCCACACTCATCCCGGTCACGGCCCGACCGTCCCTCCCCGTCGAGGTGGCCGCCGCGCCGAGGGCGCGCGGGTGCGCGGGCAGCGGCTCCACGGCCAGCATGCCCGCGCGGGGACCGGTCCAGACGTGCGGCCCGCCTCCAGGTGTCACGCCGTCAGCGCAGCCGCGCCGCCGAGACCCGGGGGAAGTGGATCAGCAGGTCGTACGAGTCGGGGAGCCGGAAGGGCACGGCATCGCCCGGCCAGGGGTACACCGTCCCGATGTGCCGGGCCGGCCGGGGCACGGCGAGCCAGTCGCGTGCCGCCGGGGTCTTCCGGCGCAGGTCCAGGTAGAAGGCGCCGGGCGAGACCCGGTCCAGGGTGGCGGCGTGACTGTCGGGACCGAGCGGGCCGACGGTGAAGGCCCGCAGCGGCTCGCCCGGGGCCTCGGTGTCGTGCGCGTTGAACGAGCCCTGCCCGAAGGACGCGCCGACGCTCACGTAGTCCCGGCCGAGGGCGTCCCGCAGGAATGCGCCCTGGATCCGCGGGTACTGGTCCGGCTTCGGCGTCACGTACCCGACGTGACCGTTGTGCGCGGAGAGCAGGATCCGGTCCCCGGTCTGCCGCTGCCACCACACGGTGTTCTCCGCCATGACCCGGTCCCGGTAGAGCATCGCCTCGGCGGCGCCGGCGTCCGTCAGGTCGTGCGAGAACTCGGTGCCGACCTGGGCGATGGCGCGTGCGTGCTGGACGGCCCAGGTGTGCGCCTCCCGCGCCTCGGTGCCCTCGCCCGGCCGCTGCCGCTCCAGGAGGGCGAGGGCACGGTTCACGTCCTCGGCCATCCGCCGCCGCTCGGGCAGCGGCTTGACCAGGTACGCCTTCATCCAGGCCTCGACCTCGCCGGAGGGCCGCGACGCCCGGTACAGCTCCCGGAAGCGGGGGAGGAGTGCGGGGCTGGTGCGGGCCACGTACGAGGTGACGGCGTCGAAGAGGTTCGGTCCCGCGTACCCGAGGTCGTTGCCCATGAACCGGACCTGGCGCCCGGGGTGGGTCTGGTTGTACTTCCGCATCCACCGGAACAGGTCGAGGTACTCCTCGGTGTTCCAGAGGCGGTACGACTCCTGGAACTCGTCCCGCATGATCGCCCGGATGTCGCCCCGCCCCGTGCGGACCCACTCGTCGACGAGCAGCCCGGTCGACCAGTTGGCCTCCAGGGCGAAGGTGGTGAACCCCTGCCGCTCCACGAGGTGTTCGAAGATGCGGTGCTTGGCCTCGAAGAACTCGCCCGAGCTGTGGGTGGCCTCGCCGATGCCGACGACCTTGGCCGAGCCGATCATCCGGTCGAGCGGGCGCAGGTCGGTCAGAGGGGCGGCGGTGCGGGCGAGTTCGCGCGCGGGGTCGGGAGCCGGCCGGCCGGCCGCACCGGCGGCGGGCGCGAGGGTGCCGAGACAGGCGGCGACCAGCACCCCGACGAGCGGCAGCCGGCCGCCACGGGAGGAACGGCGTCGTAAGGAGAGGTTCTTGAGGTTCATGGGGCAAGCCTCGTCGCCGGGACGCCCGCGGGACATCCCGGCCGCCCCCGTACCGACAGGGGGGTCAACCCCCGTCAGCGGTAGAGCAGATGCTCCCGCCGCACCGCCCGGAAGGCCGTCAGGTCCGCCTCCCACGCGCCGACGACCTCGTCGGTGTCCGCGCCCGCGTCGATCAGGGTCCGTACCCGGGCCGAGCCGGTCAGCTTGTCGATCCAGTTGTCCGCGCGCCAGGCGAAGCCGGACCACGACCTCCGGGCGGTGACCAGGAGTGCGATCCCGGTCCGTACCGGATCGAAGGCCGCGCGGTCGTGGACGTGCAGCTGCACCCCGCCCACGGTCTTCCCCTGGAACTTGGAGAAGGTCGGGGCGAAGTACGCCTCGCGGAAGCGGACCCCGGGCAGGTCGAGGGCGTTCGCCGCCTCCGCCCACCGCCGGTCGACCCCCTCGGCGCCGAGCAGCTCGAACGGGCGGGTCGTGCCCCGGCCCTCGGAGAGGTTCGTCCCCTCGAAGAGGCAGGTGCCCGCGTAGACGAGCGCGGTGTCGGGCGTCGGCATGTTCGGGCTCGGCGGCACCCAGGGCAGCCCGGTCGCGTCGAAGAACTCGTCGCGCCGCCACCCCGTCATGCGGACGGTCTCCAGGGCCACGGGCGCGGCCAGGAACTCCGCGTTGAAGAGCAGTGCCAGCTCGGCCACCGTCATGCCGTGCGCCTGCGCGATCGGCTCGCGCCCGACGAAGGTCGCGAAGGCCCGGTCGAGGACGGGGCCGAGCGCCGCCCGCCCGGTCACCGGGTTCGGCCGGTCGAGGACGACGAACCGCTTCCCGGCGAGCGCGGCGGCCACCATGCAGTCGTACAGCGTCCAGATGTACGTGTAGAAGCGCGCCCCGACGTCCTGGATGTCGAAGACGACCGTGTCCACCCCGGAGGCCGTGAAGACGTCCGCCAGCGGCTGCCCGCTCTTCAGGTACGTGTCGTAGACCGGCAGCCCGGTCGCCGGGTCGTCGTACCGCCCCTCGGAGCCGCCGGCCTGGGCGGTGCCGCGGAAACCGTGCTCGGGGCCGAAGACGGCGACCAGGTCGACCCGTTCGTCGGCGTGCATGACGTCCACGACGTGCCGGGCGTCGGCGGTGACGCCGGTCGGGTTGGTGACGACGCCGACCCGCTCGCCGGCCAGCAGGGCGTACCCGTCCGCCGCGAGCCGCTCGAAGCCGGTCCGCACGCGGCCGTGGCCGGAGGCGGGGACGGGAGCGGCGGCGGCCGCGGCGGTGGACGCGGTGACCGCCACCGCCCCGACGGCCCCTCCGGCGGCCAGCAGACTCCGTCGGGACAGGCTCATGGAACCTCCTCGGGGTGATCGGGATGACATGGGCACGCACGCTAGCGCTCCCGACCGCCCCGGGGAACGAGGCGTGCGGAACGGGTCTTCCGTCTCTCCATACCGACTGGTTAGTCTGTCCCGGTCGTCACAGCCGAGAGGTGGGTCCATGAACGCGGTGAGCGCCGAGAACCCTGAGAACGCCGAGAACGCCGGGAACGCCGGCAGCGCGGGTCCGAACGACCTCCGGGGCGCCGGCGTGGTGGTCACGGGAGCCGGCGGCGGGATCGGCGCCGCCCTCGCCCGCCGCTTCGCCGCCGAAGGGGCCCGGGTCGTCGTCAACGACCTCGACCCCGTCCGCACGAAGGCCGTCGCCGAGGAGATCGGCGCCCTCGCCGTCCCCGGCGACGCCTCCGCCGTCGTCGACGAGGCCCGCGAGGCCCTCGGCGGCACCATCGACGTATGGTGCGCCAACGCCGGACTCTCCTCGCCCGGCGACGCCTTCGCCGACGAGGACGTCTGGGCGGCCGCCTGGGACGTCAACGTCATGGCTCACGTCCGGGCGGCCCGCGCCCTGCTCCCCGACTGGCTGGAGCGCGGCAGCGGCCGCTTCGTCTCCACCGTCTCCGCCGCCGGACTGCTCACGATGATCGGCGCGGCCCCGTACAGCGTCTCCAAGCACGGCGCGTACGCCTTCGCCGAGTGGCTCTCCCTCACCTACCGCCACCGCGGCCTCAAGGTCCACGCGATCTGCCCGCAGGGCGTCCGTACGGACATGCTGACCGCCGCCGGATCGGCCGGCGATCTCGTCCTCGCCCCCACCGCCATCGAGCCCGAGGACGTCGCCGACGCTCTCCTCGACGCCATCGGCGCCGACCGGTTCCTCGTCCTGCCGCACCCCGAGGTCGCCGGCTACTACCGCAACCGCGCCGCCGACCCCGAGCGCTGGCTCGGCACCATGAACCACGTCCAGCGCACGTGGGAGACGGGCGCCCGCTAGCAGGCGGCCCGGCGGATGGGAAGATCTACGGAGGGGAACGGCGTTCCCCCGACCAGGAACGATCACGAGGGAAGGTGGCGGCGCATGGCCAGGACGACGGACGAGAGCGGGGCACCGGTCCCCCAGAGGCTCCTCGCCGCCGCCACCCGGCTCTTCGCGGAGCAGGGCTACGACCGCACCTCCGTCCAGGAGATCGTCGAGGCCGCCGGGGTCACCAAGGGCGCCCTCTACCACTACTTCGGCTCCAAGGAGGACCTCCTCCAGGAGGTCTACGCCCGGGTCCTGCGCCTCCAGCAGGAGCGGCTCGACGCCTACGCGGACGCCGACGCGCCCGTCGAGGACCGGCTGCGCGGGGCCGCCGCCGACGTCGTCGTCACCACCATCGAGAACCTCGACGACGCCGCCATCTTCTTCCGCTCCATGCACCACCTCAGCCCCGAGAAGAACAAGCAGGTCAGGGGCGAGCGGCGGCGCTACCACGAGCGGTTCAGGGCCCTGATCGAGGAGGGCCAGCAGGCCGGGGTGTTCTCCCGCTCGACCCCCGCCGACCTGGTCGTCGACTACCACTTCGGCTCGGTGCACCACCTGTCGACCTGGTACCGCCCGGACGGCCCGCTCACCCCGCAGCAGGTGGCCGACCACCTGGCCGACCTCCTGCTGCGGGCCCTGCGGCCTTAGGGCCTGATCCGCCGGACAGGCCCTAACCGGCGCACCGCTACAGGTACTTCTTCAGCTCCCGGCGGGCCAGCGACCGCTGGTGCACCTCGTCAGGACCGTCCGCGAGCTTCAGTGTCCGCGCCGCCGCCCACAGCTCGGCCAGCGGGAAGTCCTGCGAGACCCCGCCCGCGCCGTGCGCCTGTACCGCCTTGTCGATGATGTCGACGACCGCGCGCGGGGTCGCGATCTTGATGGCCTGGATCTCGGTGTGGGCGCCCCGGTTGCCGACGGTGTCCATGAGCCAGGCCGTCTTGAGGACGAGCAGCCGCAGCTGCTCGATCGTCACCCGGGCGTCCGCGATCCAGTTCTGTACGACGCCCTGCTGGGCGAGCGGCTTGCCGAACGCGGTCCGGGTGACGGACCGCCGGCACATCAGCTCGACGGCCCGCTCGGCCATGCCGATGAGCCGCATGCAGTGGTGGATGCGGCCGGGGCCGAGCCGGGCCTGCGCGATGGCGAAGCCACCGCCCTCCTCGCCGATCAGGTGCGAGGCCGGGACGCGGACCCCGTCGAAGATCACCTCGGCGTGGCCGCCGTGGGAGTGGTCCTCGTACCCGTACACCTGCATCGCGCGCCGCACCTCGACGCCGGGGGTGTCGCGCGGCACGAGGATCATCGACTGCTGGCGGCGGATGTCGGTTCCGTCGGGGTCGGTCTTGCCCATCACGATGAAGACCCTGCAGTCGGGGTTCATCGCCCCGGAGATGTACCACTTGCGGCCGTCGACGACGTACGAGTCACCCTCCCGCCGGATCCGCGTCTCGATGTTCGTCGCGTCGGAGGAGGCCACCTCGGGCTCGGTCATCGCGAACGCCGAGCGGATCTCACCGGCGAGCAGCGGCTCCAGCCACTGCTTCTTCTGCGTCTCGTCGCCGAACTGCGTGAGCAGCTCCATGTTCCCGGTGTCCGGGGCCGCGCAGTTGAGGGCGGTGGGGGCCAGGTGCGGGCTGCGGCCGGTGATCTCGGCGAGCGGCGCGTACTGGAGGTTGGTCAGCCCGGCACCGTACTCCGCGTCGGGAAGGAAGAGGTTCCACAGGCCCTGCCGCTTGGCCTCGGCCTTGAGCTCCCCGACGACCGCCGGGGTGTCCCACGGCGAGGCGAGCAGCGCGCGCTGCTCCTCGGCGACGGCCTCGGCCGGGTACACGTGCTCGTCCATGAAGGCGAGGAGCTTCGCACGGAGCTCCTCGGTGCGGGCGTCGTACGCGAAGTCCATGGCGGTTCAGCCTTCCTGAAGGGTGGTGAGGCCGTGCTCGATGAAGACGGGGACGAGTTCGCCGATGCGGTCGAAGCCGGCGCCGACGGTCTGCCCGAGGGTCCAGCGGTAGTGGATGCCCTCCAGGATCACGGCGAGCTTGAACCAGGCGAAGGCCGTGTACCAGGCGAGGGCGGCGGTGTCCCGGCCCGAGCGGGCCGCGTAGCGCTCGACCAGCTCGGCGGAGTTCGGGTGCCCGGGGGCCGTGGCGGTCGTGGAGATGGGGGAGTCCGGCAGGTCCAGCGGCGTGCTGTACATGACGAGCAGGCCGAGGTCGGTGAGCGGGTCGCCGAGCGTGGACATCTCCCAGTCGAGGACGGCCCGGATGCGGTCGTCCCCGCCGATGAGGACGTTGTCGAGGCGGTAGTCGCCGTGGATCACGGTCGGCGGGGGAGAGGAGGGAAGCGCGCGGCCGAGGGCGGCATGCAGCTCCTCGATGCCGGGCAGCTCGCGGCCGCTCGAGGCGGCGAGCTGCTTGCCCCAGCGGCGCAGCTGCCGGTCGAGGAAGCCCTCGGGGCGGCCGAAGTCGCCGAGCCCGGCGGCCGCCGGGTCGACGGCGTGCAGGTCGACGAGGGTGTCGACCAGACCGAGGACGGCGGCGCGGGTGCGCTCGGGGCCGAGCGGAGCGAGCTCCCGGGCCGAGCGGAACGGCGTCCCCTCGACGAACTCCATGACGTAGAACGGCGACCCGAGGACGGACTCGTCCTCGCAGAGCAGCACGGTCTCGGGGACGGGCACGTCCGTCGTGTGCAGGGCGCTGATGACGCGGTGCTCACGCCGCATGTCGTGCGCGGTGGCGAGGACGTGGCCCAGCGGCGGGCGCCGGACGACCCAGCGGCCGGTGCCGTCGGTCACGACGTACGTCAGGTTCGACCGGCCGCCCTCGATCAGCCGGGCTTCGAGGGGGCCGGACACCAGGCCGGGCCGCTCCCGGTCGAGGAACCGGCGCAGCTTCTCGGGGTCGAGACCTGGTGGCGGGGCGGAACTCATGGTGCGTACCTCCGGATCGGCTTCGGTCGGCGTTCATGATGACCGACCAGTCGGTATGTCGTCCAGAGGGGTGCCGGGAAACCCTCTTCCGTGCTCTGGCCCTGGATCTCATCCCTGAATAGGGTTCACATATGGATGCGATGAAGCTGCTCGTCGACGAAGTCCGGCTCACCCCGATCCTCATCTCCGACCCGCCCCTTCTCAACGTCCAGGGCGTCCACCAGCCCTACACGCCGCGGCTCGTGGTGGAAGTGATCACCAAGGGCGGGGTGAGCGGCCTCGGCGAGACCTACGGCGACGGCGTCTACCTGGACATCGCCCGACCGGTCGCCGAGGCCCTGCCCGGCCGATCGGTCACGGATGTGAACGTCCTCTTCGCCCTGGCGGCGGCGGCCGATCCCGACCTGCCGGAGCCCGAAGGAGGCCGCACGGACGTCGACGCGGGCGGCCTGCGGGGCGTCAGGACCGCCGACAAACTCCGCCTCTCCGTCGTCTCCGCCTTCGAGACCGCCTGCCTCGACGCCCTCGGCAAGACCCTCGGCCTGCCCGTCCACGCCCTGCTCGGCGGCAAGGTCCGCGACAGCGTCGAGTACAGCGCCTACCTCTTCTACCGCTGGGCGGCCCACCCAGGCGACAGCCCCGCGGGCGGCCCGACGGACGGCTGGGGCGCGGCTCTCGACCCCGCCGGGATCGTCGCCCAGGCCCGCCGCTTCGACCGCCTGTACGGCTTCCGCTCCTTCAAGCTCAAGGGCGGGGTGTTCGAGCCCGAGCAGGAGATCGCCACGATCCGCGCGCTCGCCGAGGAGTTCCCCGGCCGCCCGCTCCGCCTCGACCCCAACGGCGCCTGGTCCGTGGAGACCTCCCTCTCCGTCGCGCGCGAGCTCGAGGACGTCCTCGAGTACCTGGAGGACCCGGCGAGCGGCACCGGCGCCATGGCCGAGATCGCCGCCCGTACGGACGTGCCGCTCGCGACCAACATGTGCGTGACCACCTTCGAGGAGGTCCCGGAGGCCTTCGCGAAGGGAGCGGTACGGATCGTCCTCTGCGACCACCACTACTGGGGCGGCCTCCACCGCACCCGCGAACTGGCCGCGCTCTGCCGCACGTACGGCGTCGGGCTCTCCATGCACTCCAACACCCACCTGGGCATCAGTCTCGCCGCCATGACCCAGGTCGCCGCCACGTTGCCCGAGCTCCACCACGCCTGCGACACCCACTACCCCTGGCAGACCGAGGACGTCGTCACCACCCGGCCCGTCTTCCGCGCCGGCCGGCTCACGGTCTCCGACGAGCCCGGCCTCGGCATCGAACTCGACCGGACCGCGCTGGCCGCCCTGCACCGCCGCTGGCTCGACGACGACGGCACCTGGCGGGAGCGCGACGACGCGGCGGCGATGCGGGTCGCGGACCCGGACTGGTGCACGCCCCGCGTCCCACGCTGGTGAGGCGCCCGCCCCGGGCCGACGTGGGCGAGGCGTACGCCCCGGGGCCGGGGGTTCAGGCGTGGCAGGCCACCGGCACCCCGCCGTTCATCGCCGCCATGTCACCGAAGACCACCGCCGGGTCCAGCGGCGAGCCCTCCGGCAGACCGGCCAGCTCCGCGTACGCCCGGTGCAGGTTCGCGACGAGCCGCTCGCTCTCCTGCCACGCGGCGAACTCCCCGAGCTCCGCGCCCCGCGCCGTCTCCAGCGGCGTCGCCCCCTTCGCGTACCCCGCGGCGGCCAGCTCCCGCACCCACAGCAGATACCGCTCCGTCGTGTCGTACGCCGAGGGGTCGGTCACCCGCCCGTGTCCCGGCACCACCGTCGGCGCGTCGAGGGAGCGCAGCAGTTCGAGCGCGCGCAGCGAACCGGAGAGCGTTCCCATCGGCAGGAAGGGCGTCCCGCCGTGGAAGACGAGGTCGCCGGTGAAGACCACGCCCTGCTCCGGCAGGTGCACGATCGAGTCGCCCGTCGTGTGCGCGGGCCCCGGGTGGATCACCCGCACCTCGATCCCGCCGACGTACAGCGTCAGCCGCTCGCGGTAGGTCACGGACGGCGGCAGGATGTCGACCTGCCCGAAGTCGGTCCGCGGCCACAGCAGATGGAGCTGGTGCCCGGCGGCGAGCTGCTCGGTCCGGCAGTTCTCGTGCCCGACGATCCGCGCCTCCGGCCGGAACACCCCGTTGCCGTAGGTGTGGTCGCCGTGGTGGTGCGTGGTCACGATGGTCCGGGGGAGCGGCAGGCCCTCCGCGAGGACCGCCTCGCGCAGCAGCCGCGCCCGCCGCTCGGTGGCCGCGGTGTCGATGAGGAGGGACTCGCCGGCGTCGCCGAGGAAGCCGGCGTTGTTCAGACACCAGCCGCCGTCGGGCTGGACGAAGGCGTGGACGTTCGGCGCGAGCGTGACCACATAGGGGTCGGTGGCAGACAAAAGGGATTCCCCCGGCTGAGAGCTCAACTGGACAGGGGAAGCGTGCCAGTCGGCCGGATCCGGGGGAAACCGGCCGGGTCGGGGCTCACCCCCCTGGAGGCGACGCTCCCATGGGTCACCAGATCAGCGCCGCCCCGAAGAGGGCCAGCGCGACCGTGCAGCCCGCCGCGAGCAGCGCGCCCCGGTGGGAGAGCGGTTGCGGCCGGGCGGTGCTCAGGGAGTGGATCCGGCCGTGGGCGACGGCCAGGAAGCCGATCCAGACCAGCGCCGACAGCGCGAGCGCGGCCAGCCCCCTCGCCGTGGTGTCCTCGCGGAGGGCCAGCTTGACGGCGAGGACCGCCACCACCGTCCACGACAGGGTCGTACGCCGCCACGCGAGCCGCGTCCGCTCCGGCTGGAGCCCGGGGTCACGGGCCTCCGGGTCGGGGGCCGCCCCGCCGCTACGGGCCTCCGTCACCGCCCCGTCCAGCCGAAGACCACGACCACCACCATCGCGAGCGCCACCACGGCCACCGCGATGCTCAGCACTGCGGGGAACCGGGACGCCGGCAGGTCCTCGCCGCGCCGCATCGCCCGCTCGCAGCGCACCCAGTGGTTGACCGCGCGCAGCGCGCACAGCACGCCGGCCGCCAGCAGCGCGAGCGCGAGCCCGACCCGGACACCCCAGCGCAGGTCCGGCAGGAACTGGTCGACGGCGAAACCGCCGCCGACCAGGGCGAGCGCGGTCCGGATCCAGGCCAGGAAGGTCCGCTCGTTGGCCAGGGAGAAGCGGTAGTCCGGCGTCTCCCCCTCGTCCCGGATCCGCTGCGGCGCGAACCACAGCCGCAGGCTCTGCACGAAATCGCTCACACGTGCACCCTAGCTCCCGTGCGCCCGCAGCCGTTCGTACGCGGCCAGGCCGTCGGGCACCCACTCCCAGTCGCCGAGCCGCGCGGTCAGCTCCTCGTCCGTCAGGAAGGTGTGCCAGGCGACCTCCTCGACCTGCGGGTCCACCTGCAGCTCGCACCGGACCTCGTACACCGCCGACCACCACTTCCCGGCCACGCCGCCGGAGTCGTAGAGGAACTTCAGCACCGGTTCGGGCCGCGGCAGTCCGGAGACGCCCAGCTCCTCCTCGGCCTCGCGGAGCGCGGCCTCGTCGTAGGACTCGCCCGCCCCGACGACGCCGCCGACGAACATGTCGTACAGGGAGGGGAAGAGGAGCTTGTCCGGCGTCCTGCGGTGGACGAAGATCCGGCCCTCGGCGTCCCGGACCCGGACGAAGACACAGCGATGGATCAGGCCACGCGCGTACACCTCACCGCGCGGGGCCTGTCCGATCACCCGGTCGTGCTCGTCGACGACATCGTGAATCTCTTCAGCGGCACTCATGACCGCCATCCAAGCAGGGCCGCGTGGTCACTGCCCCATGACGTACTTGACCGTCGGACCGGTGGTCCAGCCGCCGTCCACCGCCAGCTCCGCACCCGTCACGTACGAGGCGGCGTCCGAGAGCAGGAAGACGACCGCGCCGGCGATCTCGTCGGCCTCGCCGACCCGGCCCATCGGCGTGTTCGGGTACTTGCCCTCGCCGCGCTCGATGCCGACCGAGGCCGTCATCGGGGTGTACGTCATGCCCGGGTGGACGGAGTTGACCCGGATCTTCGCCGTGCCGAGCTCCACCGCGCCGATCTTCGTCAGCCCGCGCACGCCCCACTTGGAGGCGCCGTAGCCCGCGGTCAGGGCCAGGCCCATCAGGCCGGCGGCCGAGGAGATGTTGACGATCGAGCCGCCGCCCGCCTCCTTCATCGCGGGGATGGCGGCCTTCATGCCGATGAAGACACCGGTCAGGTTGATGTCGAGGACCTTGCGGAAGTGCTCGACGGACTCCGTCTCCAGGAAGGCGCCGGTGGAGATGCCCGCGTTGTTCACCAGCCCGTGCAGGCCGCCGAACTCCGCCACGGCGTACGCGACGGCCTCCGCCCAGCCCTCCTCGGAGGTCACGTCGTGGTGGAGGAAGCGCGCCCGGTCGCCGAGCGACTCGGCGGTCGCCTTGCCGTCCTCGTCCAGGACGTCGGTGATGACGACGTCGGCGCCGGCGGCCACGGCCTGGCGGGCGGCCTCGGCGCCCAGGCCGCGGGCACCGCCGGTGATGAGCACGGTCTTGCCGGTGAGGTCGTTCATGAGGGGATCCCTTCGGGTCTTCGGAAACGCGGTGCTTCTCAGACGCTCCGGGGCTGTGCGGCCCGGAGGAGCGCGGTGGTCGTCTCGACCAGGTCGGCGAGGAAGAGCGCCTCGCAGGTGAGCGGCTCGGCGCCGTCGAGGTACTGCCGGGCCCGGTCCGCCATGGCCGCGCCGACCACGGTCAGCGCCAGGTCGAGGCGCTCCAGGAGCAGGGGCTCGGGCAGTCCGGAGGCGGCGAGCCGGTCGGCCATCCGCTCGATGAGGTGCCAGTAGACGGTGCCGTCGAGCGTGGGGTGCGGTGTGCGGGTGCGGATCCCGCTCTCGTGGCTGAGCTGCGCGGAGATCCGCAGGCAGCGGCGGCCCCGGTCCGTGCGGAGCTCGCTCGCCTCGGCCGTGACGAGGGCGGCGACGAGCTCCCGCAGGTCGTCGCCGGCGGCGTCGAGCAGCGGAGCGAGCACCTGGCGCGTACGGGCCTGGCGACCGGCCATGACCGCGTCGAGCAGCCCGCCGCGCGAGCCGAAGTGGTACTGCACCGCGGAGGGATTCGCCTGTCCGGCCAGGGCCACGACGTCCCGCAGCTGCGCGCCGTCGACGCCCTGGGCGGCGAAGAGCTCCTCCGCCGCGCGGATCAGTTTGTCCCGGGTCGCGGGGCCCGACGTTCTCGCCATACGAACACATTAATGCCCGGCATTAGAAAACGGGAGAGCCGGGGAGGGGGCGAGGAAACGACGGGAGAAGGGGCAAGGAAACGACGGGAGGAAGAGCCGGAGGAGCGAGACGGGACCGACGAAACAGTTGACTCGATACATTCGTGTATCCAAGATGCGACCCATGTCCTACGACGCTGATGTGATCGTGATCGGGGCCGGCCTCGCCGGGCTCGTCGCCACCGCCGAGCTGGTCGAAGCCGGCCGCACCGTGATCCTCCTCGACCAGGAACCCGAGCAGTCCCTCGGCGGCCAGGCCCACTGGTCCTTCGGCGGCCTCTTCCTCGTCGACTCGCCCGAACAGCGCCGGATGCGCGTCAAGGACAGCCACGCCCTCGCCCTCCAGGACTGGTACGGCACCGCCGGCTTCGACCGGACCGAGGACCACTGGCCGAGGAAGTGGGCCGAGGCGTACGTGGACTTCGCCGCCGGCGAGAAGCGTTCCTGGCTCCACGCGCGCGGGGTGCGGTTCTTCCCCGTCGTCGGCTGGGCCGAGCGCGGCGGTTACGACGCCAACGGCCACGGCAACTCCGTCCCCCGCTTCCACATCACCTGGGGTACGGGCCCCGGCCTCGTCGCCCCCTTCGAGCAGCGGGTCCGCGAGGGCGTCGCGCGCGGCCTCGTCCAGTTCCGCTTCCGCCACCGCGTCACCTCCCTCGGCCGGACCGCCGGCGCCGTCGACACGGTCACCGGCGAGATCCTGGAACCCTCCACCGCCGCCCGGGGTACGGCCAGCACCCGCACGTCCACCGGTACCTTCGAGCTCCGCGCCCAGGCGGTGATCGTCACTTCCGGCGGCATCGGCGGCAACCACGACCTCGTACGCGAGCAGTGGCCGGAGAGGCTCGGCACCCCGCCCGCCCGCATGCTCTCCGGCGTCCCCGCGCACGTGGACGGCCTCATGCTCGGAGTCGCCGAGAAGGCCGGCGCGCACCACATCAACCGCGACCGGATGTGGCACTACACCGAGGGCATCGAGAACTGGAACCCGATCTGGGCCCGGCACGGCATCCGCATCCTGCCCGGCCCGTCCTCCCTCTGGCTGGACGCGACGGGCAAGCGGCTGCCCGTCCCGCTCTTCCCCGGCTTCGACACCCTCGGCACCCTCGAACACATCATGCGGACCGGCCACGACCACACCTGGTTCGTCCTCGACAAGCGGATCATCGGCAAGGAGTTCGCCCTCTCCGGCAGCGAACAGAACCCCGACCTGACCGGCAAGTCGATCCGCGACGTCATCGGCCGCGCCCGCGCCGACGTCCCGGGACCCGTCCAGGCCTTCATGGACAAGGGCGCCGACTTCGTCGTCGAGGACGACCTCTCCGCCCTCGTCCGCGGCATGAACGCGCTCACCGACGAACCGCTCATCGACGAGGCCGCCCTCCGCCGCGAGATCACCGCCCGCGACCGCGAGATCGCCAACCCCTTCACGAAGGACCTCCAGGTCACGGCGATCCGCGGTGCCCGCAAGTACCTCGGCGACAAGCTCATCCGCACGGCCGCCCCGCACCGCATCCTCGACCCCAAGGCCGGCCCGCTGATCGCCGTCCGCCTCAACATCCTCACCCGCAAGTCCCTCGGCGGCCTGGAGACGGACCTCTCCTCCCGCGTCCTGACGGAGACCGGCGAACCCCTGGAAGGCGTGTACGCGGCGGGCGAGGCAGCCGGCTTCGGCGGCGGCGGAGTCCACGGCTACCGCTCCCTCGAAGGCACCTTCCTCGGCGGCTGCATCTTCTCGGGCCGGGCGGCGGGCCGGGCGGCGGCCCAAGCGGTCGGCTGACGTCGGGTCCGACCCCTCACCCCTCCTGAAGCGACTCCACCACCCGGAACCGCTCCGCCACCACCATCGTCCCGTCGTCCACCACGAAGTCCGGGTCCCCAAGACCCTCGCGCATCTCCTCGCTGTGCCAGAAGCTCTCGTGGGCCGTCCGCCAGGCCGCCACCGACAGGTACCCCTCGCCCTCGTCGAGCGCGTGGCGCAGGTCGACCTCGCCGAGCGGCAGGACCCGGACCTCCGTGACCTCCACGACCGCGACCTCGCGTCCGTCCGAGTCGATGAGGGCCGAGCGCTCGCCCACCTCGGGCAGCTCCTCGTTCTCGACCTGCCACTCCACGAGGAGGCCCGTCGTGGACACCTTCTCGCCGGCGAGCACCGCCGCGACGAGCTGGTCCCGCAGGGGTCCCGGGTAGGCGAGCAGGAAGGGCTTGAGCGCGTGAGGGCCGGTCATGGCCGACAGTCTGTCAGCCATGACCGGCCCAGGGGGCGTTCCGCCGCCGGGTCCGCCCGGCGCTACAACACCAGGGACAGCAGCAGCACGAAGACGATGCCCACGACGGAGATGATCGTCTCCATCACCGACCAGGTCTTGATCGTCTGGCCGACGTTCATCCCGAAGTACTCCTTCACCAGCCAGAACCCGGCGTCGTTCACATGGCTGAAGAAGAGCGAGCCCGCACCGATCGCGAGCACCAGCAGCGCCGTCCCGGTCGTCGACATGCCCTCCGCGAGCGGAGCCACGAGCCCCGCCGCCGAGATCGTCGCCACCGTCGCGGAACCGGTCGCGAGCCGGATCGCGACCGCGATCAGCCAGGCGAGCAGCAGCGCGGGGATGGACCAGTTCTTGGAGAAGTCCAGGATCATCTGGCCGACGCCGATGTCGATCAGGGTCTGCTTGAAACCGCCGCCCGCGCCGACGATCAGCAGCACGCCCGCGATCGGGGCGAGCGACTTCTCGACGGTCGAGGAGATCCGCTCCTTGGTGAAGCCGGCCGCCCGGCCCAGGGTGAACATGCCGACTATGACGGCGGCGAGCAGCGCGATCAGCGGCGAGCCGATGACGTCGGTGACCTTCTGGACACCGTTCTGCGGGTCGTCGACGACGATGTCGACGAGTGCCTTGACCAGCATCAGGACGACGGGCAGCAGGATGGTCGCCACGGTGGCGCCGAAGCCGGGACGCTTCTCCAGATCCTCGGAGGGCCGGACCGGGACCATGTTCTCCGGGACGGGGATGTCCACCCAGCGGGCCGCGTACCGGGAGAAGACCGGCCCGGCGATGATCACGGTCGGGATGGCGACGACGAGACCGAGCGCGAGCGTGACGCCCAGGTTGGCGCCGAGCGCGTCGATCGCGACGAGCGGCCCGGGGTGCGGCGGGATGAGCCCGTGCATCACCGAGAGGCCGGCGAGGGCCGGAATGCCGATCCGCATCAGGGAGTGGTTGCCGCGCTTGGCGACGAGCAGCACGACCGGGATCAGCAGCACGATGCCGACCTCGAAGAAGAGCGGCAGACCGATCACGGAGGCGATGAGGACCATCGCCCAGGGCATGGCCCGCCCGCTCGCCCTCGCCAGGATCGTGTCGACGATCTGGTCGGCGCCGCCCGAGTCGGCGAGGAGCTTGCCGAGGATGGCGCCGAGCGCGATCAGCACGCCCACGCCGGCGACGGTGTTGCCGAGGCCGGTCGTGAAGGACTTGATGGTGTCGGCGAGCGGCGCACCCGCGAACGCGCCGAGCGCGAGCGACCCGATGGTCAGCGCCAGGAACGCGTGCAGCTTGAACTTGGTGATGAGCAGGACGATCAGGGCGATGCCGGCGAGCACGGCGATGCCCAGCTGGGCGTTGCCTGCCGAGGTGATGGGTTCGGCGGCGTCCGCTGCCAGGATCTCGACGCTGAGACTGGTCACGGTGGAGTCCTTCTACGAGTACGAGGGGGAGGGGCGACGGTCGGCGAGCGGCGGGGTCAGCGCGCGGCGAGGCCGCGCAGCGCGGCGACGGCCCGGTCGGCGATCTCCTCGGGGGTGCCGGAGACGTCGACGGCGACACCGGCCTCGTCCTCCTGCAGCGGCTGCAGGGTGGCGAACTGGGAGTCGAGCAGCGCCGTCGGCATGAAGTGGCCCTTGCGCGCGGCCATCCGCCCCTCGATGAGCTCCCGGTCGCCGGTCAGATGCAGGAAGACCACGCCGGGGGCCGCCGCGCGCAGCCGGTCCCGGTAGACCCGCTTCAGCGCGGAGCTGCTCACGACGCCGCCGAGGCCGGCCCGGCTGTGTGCCCACGCCCCGATGGCGTCGAGCCACGGCTCCCGGTCGGTGTCGTCCAGCGGGACGCCGGCGGACATCTTGGCGACGTTGGCCGCCGGGTGGAAGTCGTCGCCTTCCGCGTACGGGAGGTCCATCGCCTGGGCGACCAGCGGGCCGATGGTGGTCTTGCCGGTCCCGGCGACGCCCATCACGACGACGACTGTCCTCGCCCGGGGCTGGGGGGTGGTGCTCATGGGTGGTGCCTCGCTGTCTTCTTCGACATCGATCCGTCGCGCCCATGAAACCCATTGGGTACGACGTATTCAAGAGGCTGTGACATAAAAGTAGTACTTTTAATTCCCGACGTGATCATCCGCGCGAGCGCGCATAGGCTTGCGAGCATGACGACACCGGCCCAGGGGCTTCATTCGCACGTCCTCGCCACCCTGGGTCTCGCGATCACCGCGGGGGAGTACCCGCCGGGCACCGTGCTGCGCACCGACGAGCTCGCCCAGCGCTTCGACGTCTCCCGGACCGTGGTCCGCGAGGTCGTGCGCGTCCTGGAGTCCATGCACCTCGTCGAGTCCCGCCGCCGCGTCGGCGTGACCGTGCTCCCCACCGCCAGCTGGAACGTCTACGACCCCCAGGTCATCCGCTGGCGCCTCGCCGGCGCCGACCGCCCCCGCCAGCTCCGCTCCCTCACCGTCCTCCGCTCGGCCGTCGAACCCGTCGCCGCCGGCCTCGCCGCCCTCCACGCCACCCCCGAGCAGTGCCGTGAGCTCACCGAGCAGGCCCTCGGCATGGTCGCCACCTCGCGCGGCCGGCGCCTGGAGGAGTACCTCGTCCACGACATCGCCTTCCACCGGGTCGTCCTCAACGCCTCGGGAAACGAGATGTTCGCCCGCCTCGGCGACGTCGTCGCCGAGGTCCTCACCGGCCGCACCCACCACCACGTGATGTTCGAGGACCCGGACCCGGCCGCCGTCACCCTCCACGTCCAGGTCGCCGAGGCCGTACGGGAGCGGGACGCGTCCCGCGCCGAGGAGCTCACCCGCCAGATCGCGGTCGGCGCCCTCCAGGAGCTGGACGTCCTCGCCCCCTGAGTGCGCCAAGTCCCGTTAAGGACGCAAAGTCCGCCGACAAGCTCTGAACTAGCTCAAATATGGGCGTTCGGTGACATGCGCCACAGTCAGCGGGCGCTCCTTACCGTGAGGATGTGCGCTGGCCGTGCCGGGGAGACCCCCCAGGAGGCACGGCCGGGTACCGCACAGCCCCCTCACGAAGGCGAACAACTCCATGAGTGACCGCGTCACCGCGGCCGAGCCGCTGTCCGCCGTTCCGGCGAGCCCGGCCGCAACCCCCCACGTCGACGCAGGCGACGCCGGATACCGCAAGGACCTCAAGTCCCGGCACATCAACATGATCGCGATCGGCGGCGCCATCGGCACCGGCCTCTTCCTCGGCGCCGGCGGCCGGATGTCCCAGGCGGGACCCTCCCTCTTCATCGCCTACGCCGTCTGCGGCGTCTTCGCCTTCTTCGTGGTGCGGGCCCTCGGCGAGCTGGTGCTCTACCGCCCCTCGTCCGGCGCCTTCGTCTCGTACGCCCGTGAGTTCATGGGCGAGAAGGGCGCCTACACGGCCGGCTGGCTGTACTTCCTCAACTGGTCGACCACCGCCGTCGCCGACATCACCGCGGCCGCGACCTACGCCCACTTCTGGGCCATGTTCAGCGACGTCCCGCAGTGGGTCCTCGCCCTGATCGCCCTCGCGGTCGTCCTCGCCGCCAACCTCATCTCGGTGAAGTACTTCGGCGAGATGGAGTTCTGGTTCGCGATCATCAAGGTCGGCGCCCTCGTCGCCTTCATGCTGATCGGCATCTTCCTCATCGTGACCTCGCACGACGTCGGCGGCCACACCCCGGGCCTTGGCAACATCACCGACAACGGCGGCATCTTCCCCAACGGCATGATGCCGATGCTGCTGCTCATCCAGGGTGTCGTCTTCGCCTACGCCTCCGTCGAGCTGTGCGGCGTCGCCGCCGGCGAGACCGAGAACCCCGAGAAGATCATGCCGAAGGCGATCAACTCGATCATGTGGCGCGTCGGCCTCTTCTACGTCGGCTCCGTCGTCCTGCTCGCGCTGATCCTCCCGTACACCGCGTACACCGGCGACCAGAGCCCCTTCGTCACCGTCTTCGACAAGCTGGGCATCCCCGGCGCCGCGGGCGTGATGAACCTCGTGGTCCTCACCGCCGCCCTCTCCAGCCTCAACTCGGGCCTCTACTCCACCGGCCGCATCCTGCGCTCCATGTCGCTCGCCGGCTCCGCGCCCAAGTTCACCGGTGTCATGAACAAGGGCGGAGTCCCCTACGGCGGCATCCTGCTCACCGCGGGCTTCGGCGTCCTCGGCGTCGTCCTCAACTACGTCATGCCCGGCGAGGCGTTCGAGCTGGTCCTCAACTTCGCCTCGATCGGCATCATCGGCACCTGGGCCATGATCATGGTCTGCTCGCTGCTCTTCTGGCGCAGCGCCCAGCAGGGCAAGCTGACCCGCCCCGGCTACAACCTGCCCTGGGCCCCGTACACCCAGATCGTCACCCTGGTCTTCCTCGCCTCCGTCCTCGTCCTCATGTGGATGGACGAGGGCATCAGCCGGACGACCGTGAACTGCCTCCCGCTCATCGCGGCCGCGCTCGTCGGCGGCTGGTTCCTGGTCCGCCGCCGGGTCCGTACGACCGCCGCGACGCGACAGCACTGAGCCTCCCCCCACGGGAACGGGCGAGTCCCCCACAGGCACCGCCTGCGGGGGACTCGCCTTTTGTCAGGAGATAGTGGTACGCAAGAGCCTTACAAGATCCGGTCGGAGGAAGGGAAGTTCGCGATGCCGCAGCACGTCCAGGGGGTCATCGCCCCCGGCAGGAACGAACCGGTACGGGTCGAGACGATCGTCATCCCCGATCCCGGGCCCGGCGAGGCCGTCGTGAAGATCCAGGCCTGCGGCGTCTGCCACACGGATCTCCACTACAAGCAGGGCGCGATCAACGACGAGTTCCCCTTCCTGCTCGGCCACGAGGCCGCCGGAATCGTCGAGTCGGTCGGCGAGGGCGTCACCGACGTCGAACCGGGCGACTACGTGATCCTCAACTGGCGCGCGGTGTGCGGCCAGTGCCGCGCCTGCCGGCGAGGCCGCCCCTGGTACTGCTTCGCCACCCACAACGCCAAGCAGAGGATGACGCTCCTCGACGGTACGGAGCTCTCCCCGGCGCTCGGCATCGGCGCCTTCGCCGAGAAGACCCTCGTCGCCGCGGGCCAGTGCACCAAGGTCGACCCCGCCGTCGCACCCGAGGTCGCGGGCCTCCTCGGCTGCGGCGTCATGGCCGGCATCGGCGCCGCCATCAACACCGGCGACGTCGGCCGCGGCGACACCGTCGCCGTCATCGGCTGCGGCGGCGTCGGGGACGCGGCGATCGTCGGCTCCCGCCTCGCCGGAGCGGCGAAGATCATCGCCGTCGACATCGACGACCGCAAGCTGGAGACGGCGAAGGCGATGGGCGCCACCCACACCGTCAACTCCCGCTCCACCGACGCCGTCGAGGCGATCCGCGAACTCACCGGTGGCTTCGGCGCCGACGTCGTCATCGAGGCCGTCGGCCGCCCCGAGACGTACCAGCAGGCCTTCTACGCCCGCGACCTCGCCGGCACCGTCGTCCTCGTCGGCGTCCCCACCCCCGAGATGAAGCTGGAACTGCCGCTCCTCGACGTCTTCGGCCGCGGCGGAGCCCTCAAGTCCTCCTGGTACGGGGACTGTCTGCCCTCCCGCGACTTCCCGATGCTGATCGACCTGCACCAGCAGGGCCGCATCGACCTCGCCGCCTTCGTCACCGAGACCATCGGCCTCGGCGACGTGGAGAAGGCCTTCGCCCGCATGCACGAGGGCGACGTCCTGCGCTCGGTCGTGGTCCTCTGATGGCCGCCCGCATCGACCACCTCGTCACCTCCGGCACCTTCAGCCTCGACGGCGGCACCTGGGACGTCGACAACAACGTCTGGATCGTCGGCGACGACACCGAGGCGATCGTCATCGACGCGGCCCACGACGCCGAGGCCATCCTTGCCGCCCTCGACGGCCGCGCCCTGCGCGCCATCGTCTGCACCCACGCCCACAACGACCACGTCGACGCGGCCCCGGCGCTCGCGGCCGCCACCGGCGCCCGCATCCTGCTCCACCCCGCCGACCAGCCGCTGTGGAAGCAGACCCACCCCGATCACAGCCCGGACGGCGAACTCGCCGACGGCCAGGTCCTCACGATCGCCGGTACGGACCTCACGGTCCTCCACACCCCCGGCCACGCCCCCGGCGCGGTGAGCCTGCACGCCCCCGAGGTCGGCACGGTCTTCACGGGCGACACCCTCTTCCAGGGCGGCCCCGGAGCGACGGGCAGGTCCTTCTCGGACTTCCCGACGATCGTCGACTCGATCCGCGAGAAGCTCCTCACCCTGCCCCCGGAGACCGTCGTCCGCACCGGCCACGGCGACTCGACCACGATCGGCGCCGAGGCCCCGCACCTCCAGGAATGGATCAAGCGAGGCCACTGAGAGCCGCCCGGCTCTCGAAGCACCTCGCCACACCCGTGAACGGGTCGGTGAACTCCAGCGTCCGCGCCAGCAGCTGAAGCGGCCGCGTGAAGTCCTCCGACCCGTCCTCACGCACGACGGGATAGACCGGATCGTGCAGGATCGGCAGCCCCAGCGCGTTCATGTGCACCCGCAGCTGATGCGTCCGCCCGGTGACGGGCACGAGCCGGTACGACCCCAGCCCTCCCGAGTGCCGGAGGAGCTCGACCCGGCTCTCGCTGTTCGGCTCGCCCGGCACCTCCCGCGCGGCCATCACCCCGCGCTCCTTCTCGATCCGGCTCCGCACGGTCACCGGCAGCTCCACCGCCGGGTCGTACGCCGCCACCGCCTCGTACTCCTTGCGCACGAGCCGGTCCCGGAACAGCGTCTGATACGCCCCCCGGTCCTCCTCCCGCACGACGAACAGCACGAGCCCCGCCGTCAGCCGGTCCAGCCGGTGCGCGGGCTGGAGAAGCGGCAGCCCCAGCTCCCGCCGCAACCGCGCCATGGCGGTCTCGGTCACATGCCGACCCCGGGGCATGGTCGCCAGGAAGTGCGGCTTGTCCACGACCAGGATCCGCTCGTCCCGGTGGACGATCCCGATGTCGAAGGGGACCGGCGTCTCGACGGGGAAGTCCCGGTGGAACCAGAGGTAGCGCCCCACGGCGTACGGCTCGTCCCCGCCGAGGGGACCGTCCGTGCCCACGAAACGGCCGGTCAGCAGCATGTCCTCGACCTGACCCGCACCGATGGCACCCGCGTACCGGTCGAGCAGATGCTCCCGTACGGTTCCCCAGACCCCGTCGGGATCCTCCGGCAGCCGCACCCGCACCGGATCGATCCCGTCCCGCTGGGGGAGGGGTGAAGAGGGGGCCTTGGCTCTGCGTCTCACCGGGTCCTACCGCCGTAACAAGAAAGACCCCACATGATGTGGGGTCTTTCGCTGGTGTCCGAGGGGGGACTTGAACCCCCACGCCCGATAAAGGGCACTAGCACCTCAAGCTAGCGCGTCTGCCATTCCGCCACCCGGACAAGGTGTCTGTCTTCCTGGCCGCTGGGCCCTTCCGACGAGGAAAACCATAGCAAACATTCGGGGTGGTCGATCACCACCCCCGTCAGCCCCCCGACGTGTGACGGCCGCATGTCGGGCGACGGTCGCCCTTGGGCCGGAGGGGCCCACGCGGGAGGATGGGGGAGATCGCAAGGAACCACGTGGGGCACGTAGTGGGAGGAAGCAGCGTGAGCGAGTCGAACAGCGCCCGGAGCGTCACCGGCGAGAGTGAGGTCGTCGATCTGTGTCGCGACCTCATCCGCATCGACACCAGCAACTACGGCGACCACTCCGGCCCGGGCGAGCGGGGGGCGGCCGAGTACATCGCCGAGAAGCTCGCGGAGGTCGGACTCGAGCCGCAGATCATCGAGTCGCACAAGGGGCGGGCCTCCACCGTCGCCCGCATCGAGGGCGAGGACCCGTCGCGTCCCGCCCTGCTCATCCACGGCCACACCGACGTGGTTCCGGCCAACGCCGAGGACTGGACCCACCACCCCTTCTCGGGCGAGGTCGCCGACGGCTGCGTCTGGGGGCGCGGCGCCGTGGACATGAAGGACATGGACGCGATGACCCTCGCGGTCGTCCGCGACCGGATGCGCAGCGGCCGCAAGCCCCCGCGTGACGTCGTCCTCGCGTTCCTCGCCGACGAGGAGGCCGGCGGCACCTACGGCGCCCGGCACCTGGTCGACAAGCACCGGGGCCTCTTCGACGGGGTCACGGAGGCGATCGGCGAGGTCGGCGGCTTCTCCTTCACCGTCAACGAGAACCTGCGGCTCTACCTGGTCGAGACGGCCCAGAAGGGCATGCACTGGATGCGGCTGACCGTCGAGGGCACGGCCGGCCACGGCTCGATGACCAATGACGACAACGCGATCACGGAGCTCTGCGAGGCTGTCGGCCGCCTCGGCCGCCACCAGTGGCCGGTCAGGGTGACCAAGACCGTACGGTCCTTCCTCGACGAGCTCTCGGACGCGCTGGGCACCCCGCTCGACCCCGAGGACATGGACGGCACGCTCGCCAAGCTCGGCGGCATCGCCAAGATGGTCGGCGCCACCCTCCGTAACTCGGCCGCCCCGACCATGCTCGGCGCCGGATACAAGGTGAACGTCATCCCCGGCCAGGCCACGGCGCACGTCGACGGCCGCTTCCTGCCCGGGTACGAGCAGGAGTTCCTGGCCGATCTCGACCGGATCCTCGGCCCGAAGGTGAAGCGCGAGGACGTCCACGGCGACAAGGCCCTGGAGACGAGCTTCGACGGCGCCCTGGTCGATGCCATGCAGGTGGCCCTGCGGGCCGAGGACCCGATCGCCCGAGCCGTGCCGTACATGCTGTCCGGCGGCACCGACGCCAAGTCCTTCGACGACCTCGGCATCCGCTGCTTCGGCTTCGCGCCGCTCCAGCTGCCGCCGGAGCTCGACTTCGCCGGCATGTTCCACGGCGTCGACGAGCGCGTGCCGGTCGACGGCCTGAAGTTCGGCGTCCGCGTTCTGGACCGCTTCCTCGACGCGTGCTGAATTCGACCGCCCGTCCCATGTGTGACCGGAAAGAGTGAATGACCTCGGGGGCTCGTAGCCCCCTCCATTCCCCCTCGTTACAGGTGGTGCGGTCCGCGGCTGGGATCGCATTGGCAACTAGGAGGAATAATGATCAAGAAGGTCGTCGCTGCTGCGGCTGCCACTGGCGGTCTCGTTCTCGCGGGTGCGGGCATGGCCGTTGCCGACGCGGGTGCCCAGGGTGCCGCCATCGGTTCCCCCGGCGTGCTCTCGGGCAACGTCGTCCAGGTTCCGGTTCACGTCCCGGTGAACCTGTGCGGCAACACGGTCTCCGTGATCGGCCTGCTGAACCCCGCCTTCGGCAACACCTGCGTCAACGCCTGACGCTGTGCCTCGCCCGTGAGGGCGTGAGCCGGTCCGGCCCCGGAGTGCGTGCCATGCACTCCGGGGCCGGTGGCGATTTCCGCCCCGGGTGTTCCACCCGGTGGCCCTTTTTCGAAGCCGAGAAGGCGAGAGCCGAAAAGGCAGGGAACAGCTATGCGACAGGTCACGCGTAAAGGTCTCATCACCGTCGCGGCCGCGGGAGGCGTTTTCGCCGCCGTCGGCGGCGGTTACGCGCACGCCGATTCCGGCGCGAGCGGTACGGCCACGAATTCCCCGGGCGTCGCGTCCGGGAACACCGTCCAGGTCCCGGTGCACGTCCCGGTGAATGCCTGCGGGAACACCGTCAACGTCGTCGGACTGCTGAATCCGGCGATGGGCAACAAGTGCGCCAACACCTCCGGGCCGGCCAAGCCGGGCGGCGGATCCTCCGCCGGCGGGCACACGAGCGACTCTCCCGGTGTGGGCTCCGGCAACACCGTGCAGGTGCCGGTCGACGTCCCGGTGAACGTGTGCGGCAACAGCGTCACGGGCATCGGCCTGGGCAACGCCGCCGCGGGCAACGACTGCGGCAACGGCATCGAGTCGACGCACCCGGGCAACCCCGGTAACCCCGGCAACCCCGGCAACCCCGGCAACCCTGGGAATCCCGGTAACCCGGGCAACCCCGGCAACCCTGGGAATCCCGGTAACCCAGGCAACCCTGGCACGCCCGGTAACCCTGGCACGCCCGGCAACCCTGGCACGCCCGGTAACCCGGGCAACCCCGGGACGCCCGGCAACCCCGGCACCCCGGGCACTCCCGGTAACGCCGGAACGCCGGGAAGCGAGGGCGGTCCGCACACCCCCGGAGCGAACACTCCCGATACGCACGGCCTCACGCCGCCGCGCGCCGTCGAGGAGCTCGCCGAGACCGGATCCGGTCCGCTCGGCGTGATCGTCCCCGCGGGCGCCGGTCTGCTGCTCGCCGGTTCGCTGATCTACCGCCGAGCCCGCAGCGCGGCCTGATCCCACCGCACCACGCACAGGGGCCCCGCACACGGCGGGGCCCCTTCTCGTCTTCCGTCGCCTACCAGGTCGCCCGGACCTGGCGGATGATCCGCCGCTTCAGCCGCACCCTGCGGCTCCCGTCCCGGTGCAGGCTCAGGCGCTCCAACTCCCAGTGTCCGTACTCGGCATGGTCGGTCAGCAGCCGCGTCGCCTCCTTGCGGGAGACACCGCGCGGCACGTACACGTCGACAAATTCGTATTCCGGCATCGCATCTATTGTGCGGGCACCGGCCCGCTACGGATAGCGTGCGTCCCATGTCTGATGCTGCGCAGCCCACCGCTGCCGAGGTACGCTCCGCCGCCGAGGCGGTGAAAGCCGCACTGGACCGTCACCTCGCGGCGGTCGAACGTCGCACGGGGGACGACGACACGGCCGTCTACGAGGCCTTCAACGCCCTCGCGGCGGCAGCCGAGGAGTACGACGAACTCCTCTACGACCGCTACGACGAGGTCACCCCCTTCGAGATCCCCGGAGCGGACGGCGCCCTGCCGCCCTACGCCGGACCCGACGAACCCCACGCCCTCAGCCTCCTGATCCGCCGCGACTACGCCGTGGTGGAACCGCAGCGGCTGTTCGCCCAGGCGCGGCGCGTCGCCGAGCTCGACGGCGAGGCGGACACGACCGGGGCGGCGGCCAAGGCCGACGTCTCCCCCCTCGCCGCGCTCGGTGTGCTCTTCGGCGAGTACGAACCCGACGAGATCGCCTCCCGGCACAAGGAGTTCGGCCTGGAGGAGGGCGACTCCACGCTCTGGGTCACGGCGGCCGAGGAGCTCCCGGAACCGGGTGAGTGGCTCAACGCCCCCTTCGAGCACGCCGATCCGGAGCGGATCATCTGCCGCTTCGACGTGAGCTCCGTCTTCGACGAGCACGAGGAGGGCGACGACGACACCGCCGGAGTCGCCGGGGACGGTCCCGTGGCCGTGGGCGACGGCTCCTGACGGGACGGCGGAGGGCCGGGACACCACACGGGTGTTCCGGCCCTCCGCCGCTTCTCGCGTCCGTTCCTACTCCTCGGGCGTGGCGAGGAGGCCCTCCAGCAGGGGACGCAGCCGCGTCGTACGCTCCGGGGCGACCCCCTCGGCCACCGCGCGGGCAAGCGCCTGGTCCACGCCGTGCACGACCGACAGATGGCGCTCGGCCCGGCCGAAGGCCGTGTACACCCACGCCCGGCTCAGGCCCGCCGCGGCGTCCCCGGGGAGCACCACGACCACCGCGGGCCAGCGCGCCCCGGCCGCCTGGTGCGCCGTGAGCGCCCAGCCGTGCCGCAGCGCCGACTCCACGCGCTCCTTCGGTACGAGGAGCTCGTCGCCGCCGCTCCGCAGCCGCAGGCCCTCGGCGTCGGCCGACACGACCGTCCCCGTCACCGTCCGGCCGGGCACCGGCGCGTACGCCACCCGGTCCCCGGGGTCGTAGCCGCCGAAGCGGCCGGGGCCGGGGTTGAGCCGCTGCTTGAGGGCCGCGTTCAGCGCGCGCGTCCCCGCCGAGCCGCCGTGGCCGACCGTGATCACCTGGGTCTGCTCGGACGGCACCCCGATCGCCCGGGGCACCGAGTCGGCGACCAGCTGGACCGTACGGTGCACGGCCTCGCCGGCGTCCCGCACGGGCACGATCACGACCTCCTTGCCGGGGGCCTCGACCTGGTTCAGTTCGCCGACGCCGATGCCCGACACGAGCTCGCCGAGCGGCCCCGGGTCGGGCACGCGCGAGGCGATCCGCGGGCACACCCGGGCGGCGAGCGCGTCGGTGAAGACGCGGCCCGCGCCCGGCGCGCCGAGGACCTCCGGGTCGCCGCTCAGCACCAGCCGGCAGCCGTCCGGCAGCGACTCCACGAGGATCGCGGCCGCCTCCACGTCGAGCTGCGGCGCGTCGAGGACGGCCAGCAGGTCGAGGGCGAGGGAACCCTCCTCGTCGCGGCCGGGACCGGTGGCCCCGGAGAGCAGCGCGGCCACCGTCACCGCGTCCGCCCCGGCGTCGCCGAGCGCCCGCCGCCCGTCCTCCGCGTGGACCGCGAGCAGCGCGCGCAGGCCCCGCTCGCGGGCGGCCGCGACGAGCGCGACCGGTTCGGCACGGGCCGCCTCGCCGCCGGTGTGCAGGACGAGTCCGTGGGCCCCGGCGGCGCGCTCGAGCTCGGAGCCCTCCCAGGTGTCGGCGGTAGCTGTCCTGACGAGCCGGGCGAGACCGTCGGCGAGGCTCTCCTCCGCCAGCGCGTACCGGTCGAGCCCGAGGAGAACAGGCGTTTCCGGCTCCTCGGGCGCCTCGGCCTCCGCTGCCTCGTCCAGGTCCTCCTCGTCCGTTCCGCGCTCCTCGGCCGTCTCCTCCTGGAAGACGAGGACGGCCCCCTCGGAGACGGCCACCTCGACGGCCTTCTCCGGATCGGGCACCGAATGCCGGGCGAGGCCGGCGTGCACGGCCTGGAGCTCCAGAGCGGTGTGGCCCTGGAGCGCGGCCTGCTCAAGGAGCCAGACGGTCAGGGCGACGGTCCGGCGCGGGTCGTCGGGCCCGCATTCGGCGCCGAGCAGCGCCCGCGCGAATCCGTCGGCCTGCTCGGGCCGCACCCCGGGTACGGCGAGGAGCTGCCACGGGTCCTCGCGCAGCGCCCCGGCGGCACCCTCGCCGAGCACGGCGGCGACCTGTCCGGCCAGCGTCTCGGGCGCGCCGCCCCGGGCCAGTACCTCCCGGACGGCCGCCGTGGTGCCCGGCGCCGGAACCGGCGCCGGGCCCCGGGCGGGGGGCCGTACGGTCATGGCGGGGGCGGCCCCGGGAGCCGGGCGCCGGGGCGCGGGCTCCGGCGCCTCGTAGAACGCGCCGGCCGCGGCCGCGCCGCCCTCCACGGCCCGGACGGCCGCGAGGAGGTCGGCCGCCGTGCCGCTCAGCTTGGCGCCACTCGCCACAGGCCCCTCCTTCTCGGCCTTCCGCGCCTCGATCCTGGCCCGCAGCTCACGCTGCGCGGCGAGCTCCGCCTGCGCGTCGCTCAACTCGGGCGTGTCGGAACCCTTGGCGGCCTCGCTCTCGGCTTCGGCCCCGGCCTCGACGCCGGTCTCGTCCTCGGTTTCGGCGCCGGTGACGACGGCTTCGGACCCGGCTTCGGCCTCGGTCTCCGCCCCGGCCTCGGCGGTAGCGGCTTCCCCCGCCGCCGCCTCGGCCTCCTCCTGGGCCCCTGCGGCAGGCGTCTCCGGCTCGGTGGCTTCGACGGCCGTGGCGTCCTCTCGTACGTCCTCGGCGGGCTCCTCGGCAGGCTCCACGACGGGCTCCTCGATGGGGGCCTCGGCCTCGAACGCCTCGGGCGCGGTCTCCCCGGCAGGCTCGGTCACAGGGTGCTCCAGTCGTGATCCGGATAACGGTGCACAGGCGCCGACACATCGTCCAGCGCCCGGCAGATCTCGTCAGGAAGACTAAGGCTCTCCACCGACAACGCGGCCGTGAGCTGCCGCGCCGTGCGCGCGCCGACGATCGGCGCGGTCACTCCCGGCCGGTCGCGTACCCAGGCGAGCGACACCTCGAGCGGGGTCGTGGCGAGCCCGTCGGCGGCGGTCGCGACCGCGTCCACGATCCGGCTCGCCGCCTCGTCCAGGTACGGCTCGACGAAGGGCGCCATGGTCTCCGACCCGCCCCGCGAGTCCGTCGGGGTCCCGCTGCGGTACTTGCCCGTCAGAACCCCGCGGCCGAGGGGCGAGGAGGGCAGCAGACCTATTCCGAGGTCCAGGGCGGCCGGGAGCACCTCGCGCTCCACGCCCCGCTGGAGCAGCGAGTACTCCAGCTGCGCGCCCGCGAGCCGCGTCCGGTCCCCGGCCAGCTGCCAGGTGCCCGCCTTGGCCAGCTGCCAGCCGCAGAAGTTCGCCACGCCCGCGTACCGCGCCCGCCCGCTCCGTACGGCGATGTCGAGGGCCTGCAGGGACTCCTCCAGGGGCGTGCACGGGTCGAAGGCGTGCAGCTGCCACAGGTCCACGTGATCGGTGCCGAGCCGGGCGAGGGAGGCGTCGAGCGCGGCGAGCAGATGCCCGCGCGAGCCGTCGGTCCGCCGGTCGGGGTCCGCCACGCTGCCCGCCTTGGTCGACAGGACGAGGTCATGCCGGGGCACGAGGCGCTCCATCAGCCGCCCGAGCAGGTACTCCGCCTCGCCCCCGCCGTACACGTCGGCGGTGTCCACGAGCGTGCCGCCCGCGTCCCAGAACGCCTTCAACTGCTCGGCGGCGTCGTGCTCGTCGGTGTCCCGCCCCCAGGTGAGCGTGCCGAGTCCGATGCGCGACACGCGCAGGCCGGTACGTCCGAGATGCCTCTGCTCCATGGGCGCGAGATTACTGGCCAGGGCACCACGCGGAGAGAGCCTGTGGACAACCGGACCCTGACGGATGTCGGAACCGCGCGCTAGAGTCCCGCTCACAGGGACGTTACCGATGGGTAAGGGGTGTGTGGCATGCGGCTCGGCATCAACCTCGGCTACTGGGGCGCCGGCATGGACGGCGACAACCTCGCCGTCGCCCAGGAGGCGGACCGCCTCGGCTACGACGTGTGCTGGGCCGCCGAGGCCTACGGGTCGGACGCCCCCACGGTCCTCGCCTGGGTCGCGGCGAAGACGGAACGGATCGACGTCGGCTCCGCGATCATGCAGATCCCCGCGCGTCAGCCCGCCATGACGGCGATGACCGCCGCCACCCTCGACTCGCTCACCGGCGGCCGGTTCCGCCTCGGCCTCGGCGTCTCCGGCCCGCAGGTCTCCGAGGGCTGGTACGGCGTGAAGTTCGACAAGCCGCTCGCCAGGACCCGCGAGTACGTCGAGATCGTCCGCAAGGCCATGACCCGCGAGCGCCTCAGCTACGAGGGCGAGCACTGGACCCTGCCGCTGCCCGACGGCCCCGGCAAGCCCATCAAGCTCACCGTCCACCCGCAGCGCGAGCACATCCCGCTCTACATCGCCGCCATCGGCCCCAAGAACCTGGAGCAGACCGGCGAGATCGCGGACGGCGCGCTGCTGATCTTCCCCTCCGCCGAGCACTTGGAGGAGACCGCGCTCCGGCACCTGCGCGCGGGCCGCGAGAAGGCCGGCCTGACGATGGACGGCTTCGACGTCTGCCCGACGCTGCCGCTCGCCCTCGGTGAGGACGTGAACGCCCTCGCCGACGTCTTCCGGCCGTACACCGCGCTGTACGTCGGCGGCATGGGCAGCCGCAAGCAGAACTTCTACAACCAGCTCGCGCAGCGCATGGGCTACGAGAAGGAGGCCGCCGAGATCCAGGACAAGTACCTGGCCGGCGACAAGGCGGGCGCCGCGGCCGCCGTGCCCCAGAGCCTGATCGACCAGACCGCGCTGCTCGGTTCCGTCGAGCGGATCGCCGAGCGGATGACCGCCTACGCGGAGGCCGGGGTCACGACCCTCACCCTCGCCCCGGCCGGCTTCACGCTCGACGAGCGGCTGACGGCCCTGCGGGCGGGCGTCGAGGCGATGGAGCGCGCGGGACTCGCGTAACCCTGAGGGGTGCGGCGCCGGACTCGGCGGACGGAGTCCGGCGCAGGCGGTCGACGCCCGTGAGGCCCGCAGGGGCCGATCGGTGCGAGAACGCCCGTGGAGAAGGAGTCTGCGGCCGTGGTGGGGGCTCGGGGGTCTTCCCCGCCACGGCCGTCACGCAGCACAACGGCTCCACAAGGCCACCGGTTACGCCCCCGGCCCTCACTCTTTCGGCCGAGTCGCCCGGCCCTCCTGTTGCCGCTCGCCCCGGACCGCACTTGACTCGTTGTTCCGGGGGCGACGAAGTGCGGTGACCGCACGGAGGTGGCAGCGATGCTCACGGCCAAGAGCCTGTTCCAGGAAATCATCGACGACGACGAGTCCTTCCAGCTCTTCTGCTCCATCGCCGCCAGCGGCGAGTCCCAGGGCGGCTGGGAGAACGCACGGATCGCCGCTCTCGTCGCGCCCGGCATGCGCGAACTCGCGCCCAAGATCACCCGTCACGGCGCCGACGAGGACAAGCACGGCCGCATCTTCAACGCACTCATGAAGAAGCGCGGCCTGGAACCCGTACCCGTGCCGCACGAGGCCGACTACACGATGCTCCTCGAACAGCGCGGGATCGGCCTCGCCCACGACAGGCTGCGCCGCGACGAGCCCCTGACCGAGTCGGACATCGTCGTCTACCTCTCCCACAGCCGGGTCACCGAGCAGCGGGCCGCCGACCAGATGGACATGCTCGTCACGTACTTCGGGGACCATCCCGAACTGGGCAGGGCCATCCACATGATCGACAACGACGAGGCGAACCACCTCGCCTACTGCCACGAGGAACTGCTCCGACTGGCCCGCGAGGGCCACGGCCGGCTCATCCAGCGCACCCTGCGCGAGTCCGCGCTCGCCGAGATCCAGGTCTACCGGGACGTCAGCCTCGCCGTCATGAGCCACATGGGCCGCATCCTGCGCTGGCCCAAGCCCAAGGCAGCCGCCCTCGCCGCCGGGATCCGCGGCATGTATGTGTACGAGCGCGCCGCCGGCTGGCACAGGATGGTCGACCTGAGGATGCCCGAGCGGCGCGACGCCCTCGGAGGGCCCATGACCGCCGCCCCCGCCTTCTGACACGCGGGGCCCCCGTTCACAGCCAGCCGCGCCGCTTGAACAGCCGGTACAGCCCGGCGACGAACCCCGCCATCAGGACGATCAGCGCCGGGTACGACCAGGTCCAGCCCAGCTCGGGCATGTGGTCGAAGTTCATGCCGTAGATCCCCGCGATCATCGTGGGGACCGCGGCCATGGCCGCCCACGCCGAGATCTTCCGCATGTCGTCGTTCTGCCGCACGCCCATCTGCGCGAGATGGGCCGAGAGCACGTCGGACAGCAGCCGGTCGAGCCCCTCCACCTGCTCGTTGGAGCGCAGGAGATGGTCGTTGACGTCACGGAAGAAGGGCTGGGCGTGCTCGTTCACGAACGGCACCGAACCGGCCGTCAACCGGGCCAGCGGCCCCGCCAGCGGGCCGCTCGCCCGCCGGAACTCCAGGACCTGCCGCTTCGCCGTGTAGATCCGCTCCGCGGTGTTCGACGGATTGCCGCCGGTCGGCGCGAACACGTCGGCCTCCAGCTCCTCCAGGTCCACCTGCAGCTCGCCCGCCACGTCGAGGTAGTGGTCCACGACCGCGTCGCTCACCGCGTACAGCACGGCCGTCGGCCCGTGCCTCAGCACCGCCGGCTCGGCCTCCAGCCGCTTCCGCACCGCAGCCAGCGCGGCGCCCTCGCCGTGCCGGACCGTCACGACGAACGAGTCGCCGACGAAGAGCATCAGCTCGCCGGAGGAGACCCGGTCGCTCTCCGGCTCGTAGACGACCGGCTTCAGCACCACGAACAACGAGTCGTCGTAGACCTCCAGCTTGGGCCGCTGGTGGGCCTTCAGCGCGTCCTCGACGGCCAGCGGGTGCAGCGCGAACTCGGCGGCGACATGGGCGAACTCCGCCTCCGACGGCTCGTGCAGTCCCACCCAGAGGAAGGCGTCCCCCCTCGTCCGCGCCTCGTCCAGTGCGTCGGACAGGTCGGCGGGCCCGGCGGTCCGGCGCCCGTCCCGGTAGATGGCTGAGTCCACGATCACGCGCCGTATTCTCCCCTGCAGTCCGCCACCACGCACGCGCGTGCGCCTAGGCTGGCCGGCATGGCCACGTTGATCCTCGTCCGGCACGGACGCTCCACCGCGAACACCTCCGGGGTCCTCGCCGGGCGCACGCCCGGGATCGCGCTCGACGAGCGCGGCGCGGCGCAGGCCGCCGCGCTCCCCGGGCGTCTCGCGGGCGTTCCGATCGCCGCCGCCGTCTCCAGCCCCCTCCAGCGCTGCCGGGAGACCCTGCGGCCGCTCCTCGACGCCCGCCCGGAGCTTCCGCTCCATGTCGAGGAGCGGATCAGCGAGTGCGACTACGGCGACTGGTCCGGCCGCAAGCTCGCCGAGCTCGGCGACGAACCCCTCATGGAGATCGTCCAGTCCCACGCCTCCGCGGCGGCGTTCCCCGGCGGCGAGTCCATGCGCGCCATGCAGACCCGCGCCGTCGAGGCCGTACGGGACTGGAACGCCCGGATCGAGGCCGAGCACGGCGAGGACGCCACGTACCTCATGTGCTCGCACGGGGACATCGTGAAGTCGATCGTGGCGGACGCCCTCGGCCTCCACCTCGACCTCTTCCAGCGCATCCACGTCGATCCGTGCTCGGTCACCGTCATCCGCTACACGCGGCTGCGCCCCTTCCTGTCCCGTCTCGGCGACACCGGCGACTTCGCCGGACTCGTCCCCCGCGAGGCCCCCGACAGCGGTGGCGCGGCGGAGGTCGGGGGCGGTGCGGGCGCACCGTGATCCCTTCGCGCAGTAGGGTGGACGCGCCGCTGTAGTAGCACTGTCGAGACCTTAGGGAGCCGGGAACGTGTCGCGTCAGGTGTTCCTTTACGACCCACCGGAGCGTTTCGTGGCCGGCACGGTCGGACTGCCTGGCCGCCGTACGTTCTTCCTCCAGGCGTCCGCGAGCGGCCGGGTCACGAGTGTCTCCCTGGAGAAGGCTCAGGTCACCGCGCTCGCCGAGCGCATAGACGAACTGCTGGACGAGGTCGTGCGGCGCACCGGCGGCAACGCCCCCGTGCCCTCGATCGCCCCCACCGACACCGCGGACACCGCCCCGCTCGACGCCCCCGTCGAGGAGGAGTTCCGGGTCGGCACCATGGCGCTCGCCTGGGACGGCGAGGAGCAGCGCCTGATCGTCGAGGCGCAGGCGCTCGTCGAGCTCGACGTGGAGTCCGAGGAGGACCTCGCCGAGGCCGAGGAGCGGATGCTCCAGGACGAGGAGAACGGTCCGCCGATGCTCCGCGTCCGGCTCACCGGCGCCCAGGCCCGGTCCTTCGCCAAGCGGGCCCTGGACGTCGTCAACGCCGGCCGGCCGCCGTGCCCGCTGTGCAGCCTGCCGCTCGACCCCGAGGGGCACGTCTGCCCGCGCCAGAACGGATACCGCCGCGGAGCATGAGCAGCAGCCCCGAGACCCTGCCGGCCGCCGAGCTGCTCGCCCACGGTGAGCTCACCGTGCGCGGCCGGGTCGGCGAGGCGTCCAACGCCGTGCTGTACTGCTCCGTCGCGTACGAGGGCCGCGAGGCGGCCTGCGTGTACAAGCCGGTCCAGGGGGAGCAGCCCCTGTGGGACTTCCCGGACGGCACCCTCGCGCAGCGCGAGGTCGCCGCGTACGAGATCTCCGAGGCCACCGGCTGGGGCCTGATCCCGCCGACGGTGCTCCGTGAGGGCCCGTACGGGGAGGGCATGGTCCAGCTGTGGATCGAGTCCGACCCGGAGGCGCGGCTTCTCGCGCTCACCGAGGACGAGGAGGCCGGGGAAGGCTGGAAGGCCGTCGGGCCCGCCCAGATCGCCGAGGACCGCACGGCGCTCCTCGTCCACGCCGACACCCCGGAGCTGCGGCGCCTCGCCGTCCTGGACGCCGTCATCAACAACGGCGACCGCAAGGGAGGGCACCTGCTCCCGGCGCCCGACGGGCACCTGTACGGCATCGACCACGGCGTCACCTTCCACGTCGACGACAAGCTGCGCACGCTCCTCTGGGGCTGGGCGGGCGAGGAGCTGCCCGCCGAGTCGGTCGCGGTCCTCGACGGCCTCGACCGGTCCCTGGCGCCCGGAGAGCCGCTCGCGACCCGTCTGGCCGAGCTGCTGACCGGGGCCGAGGTGACGGCGGTACGCGCGCGCGTGGCCGCGCTGCGGGCGAGCGGGCGGCACCCGGAGCCCTCCGGGCTGTGGCCGGCGATCCCCTGGCCGCCGGTCTGACGTACGGCCGGTCTGACGTACGGCCGGTCAGGTCCGGTCAGACGTACCGGCGACCTGACGTGCCGGGACGTGAGGGGCCGGCGACCTGACGAACTACCGGTCCGGTGAACCACCCGTCCGACGTACCCGCGGACCGCCGTATCGGCGGTGAGGACCGGCCTTCGGGCCTTCGTGGGCGGACCGAAAAGTTCCGGCCACCACCCGCGGAACGGGCCTGCACCCCTGGGGGGTATGCACGCGCGCCTCCGACCCGCAAGAGCGCCTAATCGGTCAAGATCCCGGATCCGGTTCGTATCCGGAACACCTGTCCGGTTACGCTCGGGTCATGCATGCCTGGCCCGCTTCTGAGGTCCCCGCCCTTCCCGGCAAGGGCCGCGACCTCCGGATCTACGACACCGCGACCGGCGGACGAGTCACCCTCGCCCCCGGCCCCGTCGCCCGTATCTACGTATGCGGCATCACGCCGTACGACGCGACCCACATGGGTCACGCGGCGACCTACAACGCGTTCGACCTCGTTCAGCGCGTGTGGCTCGACACCAAGCGGCAGGTGCACTACGTCCAGAACGTGACGGACGTGGACGACCCGCTGCTGGAGCGAGCCATCCGTGACGGCATCGACTGGGTCGGCCTCGCCGAGCGGGAGACCGCCCTCTTCCGCGAGGACATGACCGCCCTGCGGATGCTGCCCCCGCAGCACTACATCGGCGCTGTCGAGGCCATACCGGGCATCGTCCCGCTCGTCGAGCAGCTCCGGGACTCCGGGGCCGCGTACGAGCTCGAAGGCGACATCTACTTCTCCGTCGACGCCGACCCGCACTTCGGTCAGGTCTCGAACTACACCACCGAGCTGATGCGCCACCTCTCCGCCGAGCGCGGCGGAGACCCGGAGCGCCCCGGCAAGAAGAACCCGCTCGACCCGATGCTCTGGATGGCCGCCCGCGAGGGCGAGCCGAGCTGGGACGGCGCCAGCCTCGGCGCCGGGCGTCCCGGCTGGCACATCGAGTGCGTCGCCATCGCCCTCGACCACCTCGGCATGGGCTTCGACGTGCAGGGCGGCGGATCCGACCTGATCTTCCCGCACCACGAGATGGGGGCGTCCCACGCCCAGGCCCTGACCGGCGAGTTCCCCATGGCCAAGGCGTACGTCCACGCCGGCATGGTCGGCCTGGACGGCGAGAAGATGTCCAAGTCCCGGGGCAACCTCGTCTTCGTCTCGCGGCTGCGCCGTGACGGCGTCGACCCGGCCGCCATCCGGCTCGCGCTCCTCTCCCACCACTACCGCGCCGACTGGGAGTGGACCGACCAGGTCCTCCAGGACGCCGTGGAGCGCCTCGACCGCTGGCGTGCCGCGGTCTCCCGCCCCGACGGGCCGTCCGCCGACGCGCTCGTCGAGGAGCTCCGCGAGGCCCTCTCCGACGACCTCGACGCCCCGGCGGCCCTGGCCGCGGTCGACCGCTGGGCCGCGCTCCAGACCGCCGAGGGCGGCACGGACGAGTCCGCCCCCGGTCTCGTCTCCCGCGCCGTCGACGCGCTCCTGGGCGTCGCCCTGTAGCGAGCGCCGCGGTGCAACTCCCGTGAGTGCAACCGCCCTTGGACTTCTTGACGAAGTCCGGGGGCGGTTCCTTTTTGTCCTGTCGTGATGCTCGAATCTGCGCTAAATAGGCCTCATGCAATCATCAATGCGCATGAGAGCTGCAGTCGCCGGTGCACTGCTCGGGTTGCTCACCGCCTTCGCGGGACCCGGTGGCAGTGCTCGGGCGAACCCCACCGAAAACGCGGACACCACGGTCGGCGACGTCACCGGATTCGCCGCCGACGGAGCCGTCTACCGCCTGACCGCGGGCCAGGCGGAGGCCCGCGTCTCCTTCGTCACCGCCGACACCTTCCGCATCGAACTCGCCCCCGACGGCAGGTTCACCGACCCCACGGGCACCGACATCGTCCTGCCCCAGGGACCGCCCCCGGCCACCCGCTGGAGCGACCTCGGCGACCGGTACGAGCTCGGCACCGCCGACGTGACCCTGCGCGTCACCAAATCACCGCTGCGCTTCTCGGCCGTACGTGCCGACGGCACCCCGCTCTGGTCCGAGTCCCAGGGCCTCACCTGGAACCAGGACCGCACCACACAGACCCTCGCCAGGGGCGCCGACGAGCAGTTCTACGGCGCCGGCATGCAGAACGGCCGCGGCAACACCACCCACCGCGACAAGACGGTCGAGGTGGGCGTCGACTACAACTGGAACGACGGCGGCCACCCCAACTCCGTCCCCTTCTACCTCTCCTCCGCCGGGTACGGCGTCTACCGCAACACCTACGCGCCCAACACCTACGCCTTCACCGAGCCCGTCACCACCACCGCGAAGGAACAGCGCTTCGACGCCTACTACTTCGCCGGCACCGGCCGCGACGCCCTCAAGGACGTCATCGGCCAGTACACCCGCCTCACCGGCAAGCCCTTCATGCCGCCCGTGTACGGCCTGGAGATCGGCGACGCCGACTGCTACCTCCACAACGCCAACCGCGGCGAACGCCACACGCTCGACGCGCTGAAGGTCGCCGACGGCTACGTCGAGAACGACATGCCCAACGGCTGGATGCTCGTGAACGACGGCTACGGCTGCGGCTACGAGAACCTCGCCGAGGCCTCCGCCGGGCTCGGCGAGCGCGGCATGAAGCTCGGCCTGTGGACCGAGGACGGCATCGGGCAGCTCGAAGAGCAGGTCAAGGCCGGCCAGCGGGTCGCCAAGCTCGACGTCGCCTGGGTCGGCGCGGGGTACAAGTTCGCCCTCGACGGCTGCAAGGACGCCCACGCCGGCATCGAGGCGTACAGCGACGCCCGCGGCTTCACCTGGGCCCCCGAGAGCTGGTCCGGCGCCCAGCGCTGCGGCGTCCAGTGGTCCGGCGACCAGTCGGGCACCTGGGAGTACATCCGCTGGCAGATCCCGACCTACGCCGGCGCCTCCATGTCCGGCCTCGCCTACACCACCGGCGACGTCGACGGGATCTTCGGCGGCAGCGCCAAGACCTACACCCGCGACCTCCAGTGGAAGACCTTCCTGCCGGTCACGATGACCATGGACGGCTGGGCGGCCAACGACAAGCAGCCCTTCCGGTACGGCGAGCCGTACACCTCGATCAACCGCGCCTCCCTCAAGCTCCACGAAGCCCTGCTCCCGTACATCTACAGCCACGCCCACCGGGCGACGAAGACCGGCGTGGGCCTCGCCAGGCCGCTCGCCCTCGAATACCCGGACGACCCGAAGGCCGCGAGCGAGGCCGCGAAGTACGAGTTCCTCAGCGGCGAGGACTTCCTCGTCGCCCCCGTCTACCAGGACGCCGTCGAACGCGACGGCATCTACCTCCCCAAGGGCACCTGGATCGACTACTGGAGCGGCCGCACGTACGAGGGCCCGCTCACCCTCGACGACTACAGCGCCCCGCTCGACACCCTGCCCCTCTTCGTCCGGGCCGGGGCCACCGTCCCCATGTGGCCGGGCGACATCCGCTCGTACACCGACCGCGCCCCCGGCGACCCGATCGCCTGGGACGTGTACCCGAAGGGCAGCTCCTCCTTCGAGCTGTACGAGGACGACGGCGTCACCCGCGAACACCGCGGCGGCCTGTACGCCACCCAGCGCGCCGAGGTCCGCGCCCCGAACGGCGGCCCCGGCGACGTGACCGTCCGCATCGGCGCGAGCCAGGGCTCGTACACCGGAAAGCCCACCGCCCGGCCGTACGCCTTCACCGTCCACACCGGCGACGCCCCCGGCGCCGTCCGGCTCGACGGGACCAGGCTGCCCGCCCTCACCTCCCGAGCCGCCTTCGACGCCGCCGCCCAGGGCTGGTGGTACGACCGCGACGAGCGCGGGGGAGTGGTCCGGGTCAAGACCGCCGCCCTGCCCACCGACCGCGGCTTCGATCTGCGGCTGACCGAGACCAGCGCGGTCGGCGGCGCCGTACCGGGCGCGTCCGCCGCCCTCGCCGCACCCACCGGGCAGGAGCTCGGCGCGGGCGCCCCGGGCACGGTCGCCGTGGACGTCACCGCGGGCGACCGCGACGCCACCGACGTCCGCGTCACGCTCGGCGCCCCGGCCGGCTGGCAGGTCACCCCGGCCGCACCGATCGGCCGGATCCCGGCCGGCACCACCCGGCGCGTCGAGGTCGCCGTCACCCCCGCCGCGGACGCGAAGCCCGGCGAGGCCGCCCTCACCGCGACCGCCCGCCACCGCGCGGCCGGTACCGACCGCACCGCCACGCAGCGGTTCGCGGTCGGGGTGATGCCCCCGCCGCCGGCGGCCGACGCCTGGGCGAGCGACCTGGTCTGGCTGCGCGCCACGAACGGCTGGGGACCGCCCGAACGCGACCGCTCCAACGGCGAGTCCGGCGCCTCCGACGGCCGGACGCTCACGCTGGCCGGGAAGACCTACGAGAAGGGGATCGGTGCTCACGCCGACTCCGACATCGAGGTCTACCTCGGCGGGCGCTGCACCGCCTTCACCGCCGACGTCGGCATCGACGACGAGATCAACGGCTACGGGGACGTGGCCTTCTCCGTCGAGGCGGACGGCAAGGTCCTGTGGACCTCACCGCGGCTGACGGGCGCCTCCGCGACGCTGCCGGTGGACGTCGACGTGACCGGCGCCCGGCACGTCCGGCTGCGGATCACGGACACCAACGGGTCGAAGAGCGGAGACCACGGGGACTGGGCGGCGGCCCGGTTCACCTGCGCGTGACCGCGAGTCCGGGCCTGACGGCGTGAGCGCCTGACGGCCTGACACGCGTACGGGAGGGGCGCCCTGGGGCACCCCTCCCGTACCGATGTCCACCGGCTCGACGTCTACTGCTCGGACTCGCCGGTCCCGCTCTCACCGGAAGAGTCCTCGGCGGAAGACTCCTCGGTGGTTCCTTCGGCGGTTCCCTCGGCGGATTCCTCGGGAGCGGGAGTCGCTTCCGGTGCGGACCCCGGCTCCGGTACCGATCCCGGCTCCGGTCCCGGGCGCTCCGGCTTCGGCGGCCTCGGCCGGCCGCTCCCGGTGTCCCGCAGGAAGTCGCCCCCCTCCGTCGCCACCCCGGGGCCGCCCCCGGGCCCGGTGCCCGGCTCACGCCGCCGCAGATAGCGCTCGAACTCGCGGGCGATCGCCTCGCCCGAGGCCTCCGGCAGCTCGGCCGTGTCCCTGGCCTCCTCAAGCGTCTGCACGTACTCGGCGACCTCGCTGTCCTCGGCGGCCAGCTGGTCCACGCCCAGCTGCCACGCCCGCGCGTCCTCGGGCAGCTCGCCCAGCGGGATGCGGAGACCGATCAGGTCCTCCAGCCGGTTGAGGAGCGCGAGCGTCGCCTTCGGGTTCGGCGGCTGCGACACGTAGTGCGGCACCGCCGCCCAGAGGCTCACCGCGGGCACGCCCGCGTGGGTGCACGCCTCCTGGAGGATGCCGACGATGCCCGTCGGGCCCTCGTACCGCGTCTCCTCCAGGTCCATCGTCCGCGCCAGGTCCGGATCGGACGTCACCCCGCTGACGGGGACCGGCCGGGTGTGCGGGGTGTCCCCGAGCAGCGCGCCCAGGATCACGACCATCTCCACCCCCAGCTCATGGGCGAAGGCGAGCAGCTCGTTGCAGAAGGAGCGCCAGCGCATCGAGGGCTCGATCCCGCGCACGAGCACCAGGTCACGGGGCTTGTCGCCGCCGATCCGGACCACGGAGAGCCGGGTCGTCGGCCAGGTGATCTTCCGGACGCCGTTGTCCAGGAAGACCGTCGGCCGGTTGACCTGGAAGTCGTAGTAGTCCTCGGCGTCGAGCGCCGCGAAGACCTCGCCCTTCCATTCCCGGTCCAGATGGGCGACCGCGGTGGAGGCGGCGTCGCCGGCGTCGTTCCAGCCCTCGAACGCGGCCACCATGACCGGGTCGATCAGCTCGGGTACCCCCTCGAGCTCGATCACCCAGCGCCTCCTTTTCGAAGTTCCTGTCGTACGGACCAACCTTACGGCTTTCCGGCGGTCCGCCCGCAGCCCCCGGACATCCCCGAAAACCCGTGCGGCCTTGATCGACTACCCAGGAACTCACCTCCGCACACGGCGGTCTCACTCCTCCCAGAGCGTGCTCGGCGCCTCCCTCCGGACGACCGGCGCGATCTCCTCGGCGAAGCGCTGGAGCGTCTCGGTCTGCTCGGCCGTGGACTGCGGGCGACCGCGCGCTCGGCGGTGTCGGCGATGAGCAGCCAGCCCGAACCGGCCGCCACGCGCGCGTGGGCCGGGTCGTGCCCGTACTCCTCGAACTTCTCGCGGTAGTGGGCGACGGCACGGTGGTGACGTTCTTCAGCGGCGGCCGGAACTCGCCCTCCCAGTCGACGCCCTCCTCCGACCAGAGGCGGCGCAGCAGCTCCTACTTCTCCTTCTGGAGGTCCCACTGCCGCTCCTCGTCCAGGCCGAAGAGGGCGAAGTGACCCGCCTCCGCGCCCTTTCCGACGACGAGTTCGAGCCGGCCGCGGGAGAACTGGTCGAGGGTGGCGCAGTCCTCGGCGACCCGGACGGGATCGAGGATCGCGACGACGGTGACGCCGGTGAGCAGCCGGATCCGGGTGGTACGGGCGGCCAGGGTGGCGAGCAGCACGGCGGGGCCGAGGAGAGGAACGGGCCCGCGTGGCGTTCGCCGATCGCGTACGCGTCGAAGCCGAGGCGTTCGGCGGTCTCGCCGGGCGTGACGACCTGCTCCAACCGGTCGGCGGCGGTGAGCAGTTCTTCGGTGAGCGGGTGCGGGGTGTGGTGGACGATCGAGAGGACCTGGAATTTCATGCGTCCACTCTGCGCGCGGAGTGTTGCGGCGGTGCGGACGGAGCGTGGCACGCCTCAGGGGCGGCCCCTCGAAGAGGAACCGCCCCTGTGCGTACGCGAGTTACCTGCCCAGCATCGATTCGACGCCGGCGCGGACCTCGTCCGTCGCCAGGCCTCGTATCGTCAGCGTCGTACGGCGGCGCAGCACGTCGTCCGCCGTCTCGGCCCACTCGTGGTCGCGGGCGTAGGCGACCTGCGCCCAGATCTCCGGGGCGTCCGGGTGGATCCGCCGGGCGAGCTCCGGGTTCTCGTTCGCCATGCGGGCGATGTCGAAGGAGAGCGAGCCGTAGTGCGTCGCGAGGTGCTTGGCGGTGTCGGCGGCCATCCGCGGGCCGGGCGCCGGACCGTCGGAGAGCAGCCGGTGCGCGACCGCGTTCGGGTTGGCGATGCCGGGCAGCGGGAGCCGCTTCGGCAGCGTGGAGACCGATTCGTAGTCGTCGCCCAGTGGGTGGCCCGGGAGGGCCTCCAGCTTCTTCATCACCGTACGGCCGATGTGGCGGAAGGTCGTCCACTTGCCGCCGGCCACCGACAGCATGCCGCCGCGGCCCTCGGTGACGACCGTCTCGCGCTTGGCCTTCGAGGTGTCGCCGGGACCGCCCGGGAGCACCCGCAGGCCCGCGAAGGCGTAGGTGATCAGATCGCGGTCGAGCTGCTGGTCACGGATGGAGAAGGCGGCCTCGTCCAGGATCTGGGCGGTGTCCTTCTCGGTGACCTCGACCTGGCCGGGGTCGCCCTCGTACTCCTCGTCGGTCGTGCCGAGGAGCAGCATGTCCTCCCAGGGGAGGGCGAAGGTGATGCGGTACTTGTCGATCGGGGTGGCGAGCGCGGCCTTCCACGGCGAGGTCCGCTTGAGGACCAGGTGCGCGCCCTTGGAAAGGCGGATGGAGGGCGCCGCGTTCGGGTCCTCCATCTTGCGCAGGTGGTCGACCCACGGGCCGGTCGCGTTCAGCACCAGCCGGGCGGTGACGCCGAACTCGTCGCCGCTCGTGCGGTCCTTCAGCTCGGCGCCCGTGACCCGGCCGCGGGTGAAGCGCAGGCCGGTGACCTCGGCGTGGTTGAGGACGGTGGCCCCGGCGTCGACCGCGGCGCGGACCGTCATCAGCGCCATGCGGGCGTCGTTCATCTGGTCGTCGCCGTAGACGGCCACGGCCTTCAGGTTGTCCGTCCGCAGCTCCGGCACGTCCTGCGCGGCCTTGGCGGGGGAGAGCAGGTGCCCGACACCGTCACCGAAGGCGGACAGGGCGGAGTACGCGAAGACACCGGCGCCCAGCTTGGCCGCGCCGTGCGGGCCGCCCTTGTAGACGGGCAGGTAGAAGGTGAGGGGGTTGGCGAGGTGCGGTGCCACCTGACGGGAGACCGCACGCCGCTCGAAGTGGTTCTCCGCGACCAGCTTCACCGCGCCGGTCTGCAGGTAGCGCAGACCGCCGTGGAGAAGCTTGGAGGAGGCGGAGGAGGTGGCGCCGGCGAAGTCGCCGGCGTCCACCAGGGCCACCCGCAGACCGGACTGCGCGGCGTGCCAGGCGGTGGAGATGCCCAGGATGCCGCCGCCGATGACCAGGAGGTCGTACGTCGCCTTGGAGAGCTGCTCCCGGGTCTCGGCGCGGCTCGGGAGGGAGCCGGACGCCGGGTGCGTCCCAAGGGCAGGGACGCTCTGCAGGGTGGTCATGTGTCTTACTCCTCGTCCTCGATCCAGCCCATGGTCCGCTCCACGGCCTTGAGCCAGCTCTTGTACTCGCGGTCGCGCTTGTCGGCGTCCATGCGAGGGGTCCATTCCGCGGCGCGGCGCCAGTTGGCGCGCAGCGCGTCGGTGTCCGGCCAGAAGCCGACGGCCAGGCCGGCGGCGTAGGCGGCACCGAGGCAGGTCGTCTCGGCGACCATCGGACGCACGACCGGCGCGTCCAGGAAGTCCGAGAGGGTCTGCATCAGCAGGTTGTTGGAGGTCATGCCGCCGTCGACCTTGAGCGCGGTCAGCTCGACGCCGGAGTCCTTCGTCATGGCGTCGGTGATCTCGCGGGTCTGCCAGGCGGTGGCCTCCAGGACGGCGCGGGCGATGTGCGCCTTGGTGACGTACCGGGTCAGGCCGGCGATCACACCGCGGGCGTCGGAGCGCCAGTACGGGGCGAACAGACCGGAGAAGGCCGGGACGAAGTAGGCGCCGCCGTTGTCCTCGACCGAGGACGCGAGGGTCTCGATCTCGGCGGCCGACTTGATGAGGCCCATCTGGTCGCGCATCCACTGCACCAGCGAACCGGTGACGGCGATCGAGCCCTCCAGGGCGTAGACCGGCTTCGCGTCGCCGATCTGGTAGCCGACGGTGGTCAGCAGGCCGCTGTAGGAGTTGATGATCTTGTCACCGGTGTTCATCAGCATGAAGGTGCCGGTGCCGTACGTGGACTTGGCCTCGCCCTCGGCGAAACAGGTCTGGCCGAAGAGGGCGGCCTGCTGGTCGCCGAGCGCGGAGGCGACCGGGACGCCGGCGAGGACGCCGTCCTTGACGTTGCCGTACACCTCGGCGGAGGACCGGATCTCGGGGAGGACGTTGAGGGGGACCCCCATCGACTCCGCGATCTTCTCGTCCCAGGCCAGCGTGTGCAGGTTCATCAGCATGGTGCGCGAGGCGTTGGTGACGTCGGTGACGTGCACGCCGCCGTCGGGGCCGCCCGTGAGGTTCCAGATGACCCACGAGTCCATGGTGCCGAAGAGGATGTCGCCGGCCTCGGCGCGCTCGCGCAGGCCCTCGACGTTGTCGAGCATCCAGCGGATCTTCGGGCCGGCGAAGTAGCTCGCCAGGGGCAGGCCGGTCTCGCGGCGGAAGCGGTCCTGGCCGACGTTGCGGCCGAGCTCCTTGCAGAGGGCGTCGGTGCGGGTGTCCTGCCAGACGAGAGCGTTGTGGACGGGCTCACCGGTGTTCTTGTCCCAGAGCAGCGTGGTCTCGCGCTGGTTGGTGATGCCGACGGCCTTGACGTCGGAGGCGGCGATGCCGCCCTTCTCCAGGGCGCCGGCGACGACCTCCTGGACGTTGGTCCAGATCTCGGCGGCGTCGTGTTCGACCCAGCCCGGCTTCGGGAAGATCTGCTCGTGCTCCTTCTGGTCGACCGAGACGATCCGGCCGTCCTTGTCGAAGACGATGCAGCGCGAGGAGGTGGTGCCCTGGTCGATGGCCGCGATGAAGGGGCCGGACGTGTGTGCGTCGGTCACGGTGTGCTCCAAGGAAGTCTGGAAGAAGGACGGCTCAGGCGAACGCGATGTTGTAGATACCCGCGGCGATGGCTCCACCGATCAGCGGACCGGCGACCGGGATCCAGGCGTAGCTCCAGTCGGAGCCGCTCTTGTTCGGCAGCGGGAGCAGGGCGTGCACGATGCGCGGGCCGAGGTCGCGGGCCGGGTTGATGGCGTAGCCCGTCGGGCCGCCGAGCGAGAGGCCGATGGAGACGACGACGAACGCGGTGATGAGCGCGCCTATGACGCCGAGGCCCTTGCCGCTGTCGTTGAGGCCCTGGGTGAGCACGGCCAGGACCAGCACGACGGTGCCGATGATCTCGGTGGCGAGGTTCTGCCAGGTGTTCCGGATCTCGGGGCCGGTGGAGAAGATGCCGAGCACCGGGCCGGGGCCCTCGATCGGCTTCTCGCCGACGGTCTCCGGGTCCGTGAGATGGGCCTGGAACTGTCCGTAGTAGGCCACCCAGACCAGCGCCGCGCCGATCATCGCGCCGAGCAGCTGGCCGGCGAGGTAGACGGGGACGTTGCCCCACTCCCCGTCCTTGATCGCGATTCCGACCGTGACGGCGGGGTTCAGATGGGCGCCGGAGAGGGAAGCCGTCATGTAGACGGCCGTCATGACGGCGAAGCCCCACCCGAAGGTGATCGCGAGCCAGCCCGCGTTGCGGGCCTTCGAGCTCTTGAGTGTGACGGCGGCACAGACACCGCCGCCGAGCAGGATGAGTACGGCGGTACCGATGGTCTCGCCGAGGAAGATGTCGGAGCTGGACACCCGCGACTCCTTTGTCCTTCGTCCAGGGGAAGGCGAACCCCGGGTCCCACCGGTGGTCCGCGCCCTCGTGTGAGGGCGTTACCGGCCCTTGGCACTGCCACACTCTAGCGCGTATTGCCGTTAGGTGTTCGGCAATGCCGACCGGTGAACGGAAGTTTTGCCCCCGGGTTAACAGCGCGTCAAGGGCCGAGGATGCGAAAAACCCGCCGATAACGGGATCGTTACCGACGGGTTCGGTCGTACGGGCTCGGGTTCGGTGGTGCGGGCCCGGTGGTGCTGGCCCGGTCGTACGGGCTTGGTCGTACGGGTTCGGTGGTGCGGGTTCGTCCGTGCGGCGGTGGATGCCCCCGTGCGGGGGCGGGTACCGCCCCGTGTTGTCAGAAGCGGCCGGCGCCCAGGTCCCGGGACACCGCGCGGGCGCAGTCCCGTACCGCAGCCACCAGCTCCGGCCGCAGCTCCCCGCCCGGGCAGATCCGCTCCACCGCGCCCGTGACCGCCACCGCGCCCACCGGCATGCGCCGCCGGTCGTGGATCGGCGCCGCCACCGAGGCCACGCCCTCCCAGGTCTCCTCCACGTCATCCGCCCAGCCCTTGGCCCGCGTGAGGTCGAGCAGCGACTCGAAGGCGCCGAGCTCCGTGGTCGTCCGCGGCGTGAACGCCTCCCGCTCGACCTCCAGCACCTCGCTGTGGGCCACCGGGTCGTAGGCCGAGAGGACCTTCCCGAGCGCGGTGGAGTGCAGCGGCTGCATGGCCCCCACCTCCAGGACCTGGCGGCTGTCGTCCGGCCGGAAGACGTGGTGCACGATGAGGACGCCCCGCTGGTGCAGCACCCCCAGGTGCACGCTCTCGCCGCTCGACCGCGCGAGGTCGTCCGTCCAGACGAGGGCCCGGGCCCGCAGCTCGTGCACGTCGAGATAGCTGTTGCCGAGCCGCAGCAGCTCCGCCCCCAGCTGGTAGCGGCCCGAGGTCGCCTCCTGCTCCACGAAACCCTCCGCCTGGAGGGTGCGCAGGATCCCGTGGGCCGTGCCCTTCGCGAGTCCCAGCGAGGACGCGATGTCGGACAGGCCGAGCCGGCGCTCGCCGCCCGCGAGCAGTCGCAGCATCGCGGCCGCCCGTTCAAGCGACTGGATGTTCTTCGCCATCGCCCGACCCTTCTCCCTCTTACGCTGTTCGACAATGCTGAACACTATCGGTCGATGCCGACCTTGGCTCACACATGACAGTGTCGGCCAAGAACAGGCAGTACCGGGAGTCCCCGCACACAGGATGCCGTCCGCCCCGTGGGACACCATGTCCACCCCGGGGCAACCACGGTTACGCTGGCCCCGTGCACCCTCCACCGAGAGTGCAAAGCCGACAGCCGTCGCATCCCAGGGAGCTCATCCATGGCCTCGTTGCCGACCCCTTCCGCTGACAGCCGGAACCGCACCGCAGCCCTCCGTGAGGCACTCGCCACCCGAGTGGTCGTCGCCGACGGAGCGATGGGCACCATGCTCCAGGCCCAGGACCCCACCCTCGAGGACTTCCAGAACCTCGAAGGCTGCAACGAGATCCTGAACGTGACCCGGCCCGACATCGTCCGCTCGGTCCATGAGGCGTACTTCGAGGTCGGCGTCGACTGCGTCGAGACGAACACCTTCGGCTCCAACCACTCCGCGGCCGGCGAGTACGAGATCGCGGACCGTATCTTCGAGCTCTCCGAGGCGGGCGCCCGGATCGCCCGCGAGGTCGCCGACGAGTTCGGCGCCAAGGACGGCCGTCAGCGCTGGGTGCTGGGCTCCATCGGCCCCGGCACCAAGCTGCCGTCGCTGGGCCACATCGCGTACGACGTGCTGCGCGACGGCTACCAGCAGAACGCCGAGGGCCTGCTGGCCGGCGGCGCGGACGCCCTGATCGTCGAGACGACCCAGGACCTGCTGCAGACCAAGTCGAGCCTGATCGGCGCGCGCCGCGCGATGGACGCCCTGGGTGTGGACGTCCCCCTGATCTGTTCGCTCGCCTTCGAGACCACGGGTGTCATGCTGCTCGGCTCCGAGATCGGCGCCGCGCTGACCGCCCTGGAGCCGCTCGGCATCGACATGATCGGCCTGAACTGCTCGACGGGCCCGGCCGAGATGACGGAACACCTCCGCTACCTGGCCCGCCACTCCCGTACGCCCCTGATGTGCATGCCGAACGCCGGCCTGCCCGTGCTGACCAAGGACGGCGCGTACTTCCCGCTGACGCCGCCCGAGATGGCCGACGCGCAGGAGAACTTCGTCCGCGACTACGGCCTGTCGCTCATCGGCGGCTGCTGCGGCTCGACGCCCGAGCACCTGCGCCATGTCGTCGAGCGGGTGCGGGGCACCACGCCTCCCGAGCGCACCCCCCACCCCGAGCCCGGCGCCGCCTCGCTCTACCAGACCGTGCCGTTCCGCCAGGACACCGCGTACATGGCGATCGGTGAGCGGACGAACGCCAACGGCTCGAAGAAGTTCCGTGAGGCCATGCTCGAAGGCCGCTGGGACGACTGCGTCGAGATGGCCCGCGACCAGATCCGCGAGGGCGCGCACATGCTCGACCTGTGCGTCGACTACGTCGGCCGCGACGGCGTCGCCGACATGGAGGAGCTGGCCGGCCGCTTCGCCACCGCCTCCACCCTGCCGATCGTCCTCGACTCCACCGAGGTCGATGTCATCCGCGCCGGCCTGGAGAAGCTCGGCGGCCGGGCCGTCATCAACTCGGTCAACTACGAGGACGGCGACGGCCCCGAGTCCCGCTTCGCGAAGGTCACCCGGCTGGCGCAGGAGCACGGTGCCGCGCTCATCGCGCTGACCATCGACGAGGAGGGCCAGGCCCGTACCGTCGAGCACAAGGTCGCCATCGCCGAGCGGCTCATCGAGGACCTCACCGGCAACTGGGGCATCCACGAGTCGGACATCCTCATCGACACCCTGACCTTCACGATCTGCACCGGTCAGGAGGAGTCCCGCAAGGACGGCATCGCCACGATCGAGGCGATCCGCGAGCTGAAGCGACGCCGCCCGGACGTGCAGACCACGCTGGGTCTGTCGAACATCTCCTTCGGCCTCAACCCGGCCGCGCGCATCCTCCTCAACTCCGTCTTCCTCGACGAGTGCGTGAAGGCCGGTCTCGACTCGGCGATCGTGCACGCCTCGAAGATCCTGCCGATCGCCCGCTTCGACGACGAGCAGGTCACGACCGCCCTCGATCTGATCTACGACCGTCGCGCCGAGGGCTACGACCCGTTGCAGAAGCTGATGGCGCTCTTCGAGGGCGTCAACACCAAGTCGATGAAGGCCGGCAAGACCGAGGAGCTGCTCGCGCTGCCGCTCGACGAGCGGCTCAAGCGCCGGATCATCGACGGCGAGAAGAACGGCCTGGAGGCGGACCTCGACGAGGCCCTGACGGCCCGGCCCGCCCTCGACATCGTCAACGAGACCCTTCTCGACGGCATGAAGACCGTCGGCGAGCTCTTCGGCTCCGGCCAGATGCAGCTGCCGTTCGTGCTCCAGTCCGCCGAGGTCATGAAGACCGCCGTGGCGTACCTCGAACCGCACATGGAGAAGTCCGACGCCGACGGCAAGGGCACGATCGTCCTGGCCACGGTCCGCGGCGACGTCCACGACATCGGCAAGAACCTCGTCGACATCATCCTCAGCAACAACGGCTACAACGTCGTCAACATCGGCATCAAGCAGCCGGTCTCCGCGATCCTGGAAGCCGCCGAGGAGCACCGTGCCGACGTCATCGGCATGTCGGGCCTCCTGGTGAAGTCCACCGTGATCATGAAGGAGAACCTCCAGGAGCTGAACCAGCGCGAGCTGGCCGCCAAGTACCCCGTGATCCTCGGCGGCGCGGCCCTCACCCGGGCGTACGTCGAACAGGACCTGTACGAGATCTACCAGGGCGAGGTGCGGTACGCCCGCGACGCCTTCGAGGGCCTGCGCCTCATGGACGCCCTCATCTCCGTCAAGCGCGGTGTCCCCGGAGCGACCCTCCCCGAGCTCAAGCCGCGCCGCGTCGCCAAGCGGGACACTCCCGTCCTCCAGGTGGAGGAGCCGGAGGAGCCCGGCGGCCGCTCCGACGTCGCCGTCGACAACCCCGTCCCCACCCCGCCGTTCTGGGGCACCCGCGTGGTCAAGGGCATCCCGCTCAAGGACTACGCCTCCTGGCTGGACGAGGGCGCCCTCTTCAAGGGGCAGTGGGGCCTCAAGCAGGCGCGCGCGGGCGGAGCCACGTACGAGGAGCTCGTCGAGAGCGAGGGCCGGCCGCGCCTGCGCGGCCTCCTCGAGCGGCTGCACACCGAGAACCTGCTCGAAGCGGCCGTGGTCTACGGCTACTTCCCCTGTGTCTCCAAGGGCGAGGACCTGATCATCCTCGACGAGGCGGGCAACGAGCGGACCCGCTTCACCTTCCCGCGCCAGCGCCGGGGCCGCCGCCTGTGCCTCGCGGACTTCTTCCGCCCGGAGGAGTCCGGCGAGACCGACGTCGTGGGCCTCCAGGTGGTCACCGTCGGGTCGAAGATCGGCGAGGCCACCGCCAAGCTGTTCGCGTCCGACTCCTACCGCGAGTACCTGGAGCTGCACGGCCTGTCCGTCCAGCTCGCCGAGGCGATGGCCGAGTACTGGCACGCCCGGGTCCGCTCCGAGCTCGGTTTCGGCGGCGAGGACCCGGCGAAGGTCGAGGACATGTTCGACCTCAAGTACCGGGGTGCGCGCTTCTCCCTCGGGTACGGCGCCTGCCCCGATCTGGAGGACCGCGCGAAGATCGCGGACCTGCTGCAGCCGGAGCGGATCGGGGTGCACCTGTCGGAGGAGTTCCAGCTCCACCCCGAGCAGTCGACCGACGCCATCGTGATCCACCACCCGGAGGCGAAGTACTTCAACGCACGGTGACCGCCACGGCGGCCACCAGGGGTAAATCTCGGCGTTCCCGCTGACCGAGACGTACACTTGTCGGTCCAGTGCAGGCCGGTCCTCCTCCCCGTACCGGGGAGGGTGGCCGGCCTTCTCGTCCCTCCATGGAAGGTGTGCCGGATGACCAGTACGGTCCCAGCGTCCCTGTTCCGCACGAACGGAAGCTCCACGCTGCAGGCGGTCTTCCTCGACATGGACGGGACCCTCGTCGACACCGAGGGGTTCTGGTGGGACGCCGAGGTCGAGGTCTTCGCCGACCTCGGGCACCGACTGGACGAGGCCTGGCGGGACGTCGTCGTCGGCGGCCCGATGACCCGCAGCGCGGGCTACCTCATCGAGTCCACCGGCGCCGACATCACCCTCGCGGAGCTGACCGTCCTGCTCAACGAGAAGTTCGAACAGCGCATCGGGCAGGGTGTCCCGCTCATGCCCGGCGCCGAGCGCCTCCTCGCCGAGCTGGCCCGGCACAACATCCCCACCGCCCTGGTCTCCGCCTCGCACCGGCGGATCATCGACCGGGTCCTCGCCTCCCTCGGCCGGGACCGCTTCACGCTAACCGTCGCCGGGGACGAGGTCGTCCGCACCAAGCCGCACCCCGAGCCCTATCTGACGGCCGCGCGCGACGTGGGCGCCGACCCGGCCCTGTGCGCCGTCATCGAGGACACGGCGACCGGTGTGGCGGCCGCCGAGGCGGCCGGCTGCCGGGTCGTCGCGGTGCCCTCCGTCGCCCCGATCGCGCCCTCCCCGGGCCGGATCGTGGTGCGTTCCCTCGAAGAAGTCGACGTGCCCTTCCTGCGCACGCTGATCACCGGAATCTGAGCTTCTTCTGAGCTTTCTCCGCTGAATGCGCTTTCGCGCGCGAGAACGACCCAGGCCATTCGCCGGAAAAGCCTCCGCGTGACCTTCGTCACCCAGAGTGCCCACCGGTGGGTGGCCTGGCTGCGTTTCGTGCCCGGAATCCGCCGGTTTCGTCGATCCCATGTGTCCCGGTTCGATGGCCCTGGTCCGCATCGCGGCACCGCATGACTATCGAGCCCTCCGTATTCATGATCACCCTGCGATTACCCCGAGCCTGCCCGCGGTCGGGCAATAGCGGCGGCGCCCACTAATCTTTCGCGAGTACTTCGCCGCATAACCGCGTGCACCGGCGCACACCCAAGTCGCCGTGAACACAGGACCGATCGCAACACCCGGCCCGATCGCTCCCGCCCCGACCGGGCGGCCGGCGGCGGAGTTCCCCAGACCGCTGCATCCCAGGCCGGATGAGGAGAACGTCCCTGATGAACCGCAAGACCCTGGTGCTGCCCGCCGCGGCCGTACTGCTGACCCCCCTGCTGGCCGCCTGTGGCGGAGCGGAGGACGGCAGAGCCATCGTCGTCGGCACCACGGACCAGTTCATCGCGACCGCGGACGCCCCCGCGCCCCTCGACCCGGCCTTCGCCTACGACACCGGCGCCTGGAACATCCTGCGGCAGACCGTCCAGACCCTGCTGCACGTGCCCCGCGGCGGCGGCGAGCCCGTCCCCGAGGCCGCCCAGAGCTGCGGCTTCTCCGACAAGGCCAGCGAGAGCTACCGCTGCAAGCTCCGCTCCGGCCTCACGTTCGCCGACGGCACGCCGGTCACCGCCGAGGACGTCAAGTACTCCGTCGAGCGCGTCCTGAAGATCAAGTCGGACAACGGAACGGCCGCGCTGCTCGCCAACGTCGACACCGTCGAGACCAAGGGCACCGACGAGGTCGTCTTCCACCTCAAGTCGCCCGACGCCACCTTCCCGTACAAGCTCTCCACCCCGGTCGCCGGCATTCTCAGCAAGGACAAGTACGCCGCCGGGAAGCTCCGCGACGGCTTCGACGTCGACGGCTCGGGCCCGTACACCATGAAGGTCGAGCGCGAGGGCGACAAGGCCGCCCGCTTCGTCTTCACCAAGAACCCGAAGTACAAGGGCGACATCGTCCCGCGCAACGACAAGGTCGAGCTGCGCGCCTTCGCCGACGCGGGCGCCATGGGCAAGGCCCTGGAGAGCGACGACATCGACATGATGGCCCGCTCCCTGTCGCAGCAGCAGATCAAGAACCTCACGGAGACCCCCAAGGAGAGCATCCGGGTCACCGAGGTCCCCGGCCTGGAGATCCGCTACCTCGGCTTCAACACCAAGGCCCCCTCCGTCAAGGAGAAGGCCGTCCGCCAGGCCATGGCCGCCGTCATCGACCGCGGCGCCCTCGTCAACCTCGTGTACGGCCCCACCGCCGAGCCGCTCTACTCGCTGATCCCGTCCAGCATCACCGGCCACGCGACCCCCTTCTACGACGCGTACGGCGAGCCCGACACCGACCGCGCCGCCAAGATCCTCAAGGACGCCGGCGTCGAGATCCCGGTCAAGGTGACCCTGAACTACACCACCGACCACTACGGCGCCGAGACCGCCCAGGAGTTCGAGGCGATCAAGAAGCAGCTCATCGCCAGCGAACTCTTCGACGCCGACACCCGCGGCACGGAGTGGTCCTCATTCCGCCCGGCGCAGAAGCGCGGTGACTACGCCGTCTACGGCCTCGGCTGGTTCCCGGACTACCCGGACCCGGACAACTACATCGCGCCCTTCCTGGACAGCGACAACTTCCTCAACACCCCGTACGTCAACAAGGTCGTCCGCGACCAGCTCATCCCGCGGTCGCGCCGCCAGGCCGACCGCACCGCCGCGAGCCCCGTCTACGAGCAGATCCAGAAGATCGTCGCCGAGGACGTACCCGTCCTGCCGCTGTGGCAGGGCAAGCAGTACGTCGCCGCGCGCGACGACCTCACCGGAGTCGAGTACGCGCTCAACACGTCGTCCGACCTGCTGCTCTGGGAACTGGGCCGCGGCTCCGCATAACCCCCCCCTCGACTGGATCGGTTACACCGGCCGCGCACCAGCGCGCGGCCGGCCTGGCAAGAGATCAAGAGGCAAGTTCTGTGAAGGCACACAACAAGTGGCTGACGGCCCCGCTCGCCGCGGGGCTGTCCGCCGCCCTCCTCAGCGGCTGCGGCACCGAGCAGGGCGGGGGCGCCGGCTCGGGCGACGGCATACGCGTCGGCATGTCCGACGAGATCCTCGCCACCGACCCGGCGGCCGGCTACGACCCTGGCTCCTGGCTGCTGTTCAACAACGTCTTCCAGTCCCTGCTGGCCTTCCCCAAGGGCGGCTCGGAGCCCGAGCCCGAGGCCGCCGACAAGTGCGGCTTCTCCGGGGGCAGCAAGGTCTACACCTGCACCCTCAGGGACGGCCTCACCTTCTCCAACGGCAACCCGCTCACCTCGAAGGACGTCAAGTTCTCCTTCGAGCGGGCCCTCAAGATCGCCGACCCGTCCGGCCCCGCGCCGCTGCTCTCCACCATCGCCTCCATCGAGACCCCCGACGAGCGGACCATCGTCTTCCGCCTCAAGGTCCCGGACGCCACCTTCCCCAGCAAGATCGCCTCCGGCGCCGGCTCCATCGTCGACCACCGCGACTACCCCGCCGACGCCCTGCGCACCGACGGCAAGGCCACCGGCTCCGGCCCGTACAAGCTGGACTCCTTCAGCGACACCGAGGCCGGCTTCTCCGCCAACCCCGGCTACAAGGGCACCGCCAACGCCAAGAACGGCGGCGTCACCCTCAAGCTCTACAACGGCGACCGCGCCGCTCTCTCCAAGGCCCTCGCCGACGGCGAGATCGACGTCGCCTACCGAGGCCTCTCCGCCGACGACATCGCCGCCCTCGAAGCCTCCGACACCACCGACGACCGGGGCATCGAGGTCACGCAGGGCAGCAGCGCCGAGGTCCAGCACCTCGTCTTCAACGTGAAGGACCCCGTCGTCGGCAAGCTCGGCGTCCGTCGCGCCATCGCCCACCTCGTCAACCGCGAGGCGCTCGTCGAGGACGTCTACAAGTCGACGGCCACGCCGCTCTACTCGATCGTCCCGGCGGGCATCGCCGGCCACAACACCGCCTTCTTCGACACCTACGGCAGCCCCGACAAGGCCAAGGCGAAGAAGGCCCTGCGCGACGCCGACATCACCGGCAAGGTGAAGCTCACCCTCTGGTCCACGCCCAGCCGCTACGGCCCGGCCACCGACCAGGAGCTCAAGGCCATCGCCGGCCAGCTCAACGCCAGCGGCCTCTTCGACGCCGACGTCAAGTCCATCCCCTTCGACCAGTACGAGAAGGACATCGCCGCCGGCAAGTACGGCGTCTACGTCAAGGGCTGGGTCCCCGACTACCCCGACGCCGACAACTTCACCGCCCCCTTCTTCGGCGAGGGCAACGTCCTCGACAACCACTACGAGAACCCCGCCATCACCGACGGCATCCTCCCGAAGACCGCCGCCCTCGCCGACCGGGCCGCCACCGCCGACGAGTACGGGCAGCTCCAGGACCTCGTCGCCGAGGAACTCCCGGTCCTCCCGCTCTGGCAGGGCAAGCAGTACGCCGTCGCCCGCGACGACGTCACCGGCCTCGAATGGACCCTCGACTCCTCCACCGTCTTCCGGTTCTGGGAGCTCAAGAAGGGCTGAGGCAGCCCGGTGAAACGGTGGAGGGGCCCGGCG
>NZ_JBSGTX010000041.1:0-77905 GCF_053607625.1 Streptomyces sp. NPDC055103 | reverse complement strand
GCCTCCTGCGCGTCCGGCGACCAGGCCCGCGCATCCCCCACCAGATCACTCACACACCGTCAACGAGCCTGAACTCAAAGCGTTTCGGATCAATAGGCGCCCTATCCGCAGGTCCCTTCCGATGACGCCCCAACCAGGGCCTTCGCACCACTGATCAGGGAGACATGTGAGACACATACCCAGGCGGCTGTTGGCGCCCGTCACCGTCACTGTGGCGACGGCGCTCGCACTGCCGTTGACCCTGCCCGCGCAAGCGGCCGAACCGGCACCGCCGAAGAACGCCGCTCAGTGGCAGGCCCCCGACACTGAGAACGTCCACCACCCCTCCTCCGTGCCTGGCCAGGACCGTGCCGCCGTCCTCGGCGCCACGCACACGAAGTCTACCGACGCTGCCTTCACCACCTCAGGCGACGGCACCGGCTTCCACCTCCTCGTCGCCGACGAGAGCGCCGGCTACGCCTGGAAGACAGCCGCTTCTCTGTCTGAGCCCGGCTTCGACACCGACACCTGGATCGGTAACGCGTGCCTCACCGCGTCCGGGAAACGGGCAGCTGTCGCCTATGCTCCGCGCACCTTCACCAACAAGCCCGAGCTGATGGTCCGCGGAGCATTCACCGCGATCGTGGACCTGACCACTGGCAAGGTCACCAAGCTGCCGTTCCAGGCCTCGCTCGCGTACTTCAGCCCCGGCTGTGGCACGGGCGAGCAGGCCGTGTTCACCCAGCTCTCATACGAGGCCGACAGAGCCCAGCAGACCCGGCTGATCACGGTAGACACCGCAAAGGGCCACGTCGGCAAGCCGGTCGCGTACCCGGGCCAGGTCACCTCGGCCGTCCCGACGAAGAACGGCGTCATGGCCGCCCAAGGCAACCGGCTGGTCAACGCCGGCCCTCGGGGGAAGCTCACCGAGATCACCCGAACCCGGTCGGTCCCGTTCCAGTTGACCGTGGACGCGGAGGGCGGCCTCACCTACATCGACCGCGACCCGGCGACCGACGCGAAGGTGGCGGACAGCGCGACCACGAGCCAGGCGCAGTACCTGGGCGCCGAACAGCTCCGCCGAAGCGGTGCCAAGCCCATCACCGTGGCCTCGGGGCCGTTGACCGCCTGGGATCTGACATCCTCCGCCGACGGCACGGTCTACGTCACGGGCAAGGCCACCACCGCCAAGGGCGCGCTGCCGAAGACGGTAAGCAACCCCGGCGGCCTCGCCAAGGGAGCCCTGCTCTCCAGTCACGGCCGTGCCGCCGTCACCACCGCATGGGCGGACGGCAAAGACACCCGCATCCGCCCCGAGGAAGCGCTGACCGAGCGCACCGTGCGCACCACCCTGCGCCTGCTCGGCACGGGGAGGTCGGTTGTCCTGGACGCCCTGCCCGGCAAGGACCACGTCGGTGGTCGGAAGGCCGCTGAGCAGGGCCGTGCGATCTCTCCGGTGCTCCCCCGACCACGGCAAACGACCGCCGGTGACGCGTCCACAGGCAGGTCGTCCACGCAAGGCACGCTGACAGCGCGGACGGCGGGCGAACTTCTGTCGGGCTCGCCGACTGACCCGAGCGAGGGCGAGAGCGAGCGAACCTGCGCTGTGCCCCGCAATAGCGTGCAGAAGCAGGCGTTCCAGCCGACCCCCCGGCAGGTCGAGTGGGCAGTGGACCAGGCGGTTATCGGCCGCCTGAACCTGTCCCGGGGCGCGAACTGGAAGAACACCGGCACCGGTGGCTACCAGCCGCAGGGTTTGTTCCCGCCTATCGTGCTCGCCGGTGATCCGAACGGGACTCTGGACACCGAGGACGGGACGAACGACCGCTGGCACATCCCGTCGCAGATCCTCCTTGGGGTCACCGCCCAGGAGTCCAACATGTGGCAGGCCACCCGCTACGCGGTCCCGGGTACCACCGCCAACAGCCTGATCGGCAACTACTACGGCGTCGACTACAACCCGAGCGGCACCCAGGCCGACCCTTGGCGGATCGACTGGTCGAAGGCCGACTGCGGCTACGGCATCACCCAGGCCACGGACGGCATGCGCCTGCCGGGCCATGACCAGCCCACCAAATCCGTCCTCCAGCAGGAGGCCATCGCACTCGACTACACCGCCAATATCGCGGCAGGCGCGCAGATCCTGTCGGAGAAGTGGAACCAGACCTACAACGCGGGGATGAAGGTCAACGACGGACACCCCAAGTGGATCGAGAACTGGTTTTTCGCCCTTTGGGCATACAACTCTGGCTTCTACCCGCAGGCCGAGGCCGACAGCGCAGGGCATTGGGGCGTGGGCTGGACCAACAACCCAGCCAACCCGCTGTGGAAGGCCAACCGCCTGCCGTTCCTCGACAACACGATCGGCGGCGACAACTATGCAGACGCCGCCCACCCACAGGACTGGCCGTACGAGGAGAAGGTCATCGGCTGGGCCGGGCACCCCATCACCGCCATGTTCGGCCCCGGTGACATGCAGGCCGGCTACCGTCCGGCGTGGTGGAACACCACGCTCGACCGGGCAAAGGCCAAGCCGCCGCTGAACGCGTTCTGCGACGCGTCCAACTCCTGTGACCCGTCGAAGATCTCCGACGCCGATTCCAACGACCCGGGGAAGGGTGCCTGCACCCTCGACTCCGGCGACAAGGCCACCAACCCGCACTGGCTTCACTGCTGGTGGAACAAGCCGGTGACGTGGAAGAACTGCGGGTCCTTGGCCCAGTGTGGCAATCAGGTTCACCGCTTCAACACCAGTTACCCAGAACAGCCCGACGCCAACTCCTACCCGCCGCGCTGCTCCAGCGGCCTGCCGACGAACGCGCTGATCGTCGACGACGTCCCGAACGGCGTTGTTCCGGCTGGCTCGGACGCGCGCAGTTGCGGGACAGTGAAGTCCGACGGGACGTTCAACCTCAACTACTACATCTGGTCTGACGGAACCTACCCGGGCAAGATGGACACGCACCAGATCGGCGCCGCCTACGGCAACCACTTCTGGTTCACCCACACACGCCAGCCGGACCCGACCTACGGCCACCGCTTGTACATCAACGGCGTGTGGAAGCTCGGCCGGACCATCCCCGGCGGTCAGGCCAAGGTCTACGCGCACATCCCGGACCACGGGGCGCAGACCAAGATCGCCGACTACAAGATCACGACTGTGGATGGCATCGTCACCAAGACGATCTCCCAAGCGGACAATCAGTCGAACAAGTGGGTCGACCTCGGTGCCTACCAGTTCGGCGACACCCGGCCCGAGGTGAGCCTGTCCAACTTCACCAGTGACGGCAACGGCGACAAGGACATCGCCTGGGATGCGATCGCTTTCGTCCCCGGCGACTACTCAGGCATCCCGGCAGACCTCACCTTCGGAGACCCGGACCCGTTCGCCCCGGAGCCGGTGAAGGTCGAGACACCCGACAGTGTCAACGATTCCTTCTTCCAGAAGGCACCCCTGCCGCTTGCCGGGCCGACAGGCGGCGTGGCGAAGTCCGGTGCCCCGATGCAGTCGGCCGACTCCCTGTTCGTGAGGCCCGCGGTGGTCGGTGCGACGTCTGGCGCGGGCGATACCGCGTCCTGCAGCGTGACTCAGAACTCGATCACGTACACCCGGACCCAGTCCTGTGTCCTCGACGACTTCACAATCATCCTGCGTGACACCAACAACACCCAGCTAGGCAGCGCCACATTCATTTATCGCATGGAGATGGACACCGACCCGAACACTGACATCGTTACTCAGACGGCCTCGGTCCGTCTCAAGTCCATGGATGCGGCCGTCACGACGGCTACATTCAACGTGGACTTCCTGTGCCGGGGTTACTGTCAGGTGGACACTTCCCCGTGGAGCGGCTCTACCACCTGGACACGCGGTGACACGCACGAGGCAACCGTCACGTCTCGGCTGAAGTGGACACCGGCTGCCGGAGCGGAGAGCGACGTACTCGTGCCGCACTGGAGGTTCAACGGCCTGGTCAACGGCGGGCCGTGGACCCCGGCAGAGGTAGAGAAGTCCGAGCTCGACATCCGATGCGACATCGAGGTGAAGGCCACGCCGGGCTGCGTCTTCAGCCGCTACAAGCCGACCTACAGCATCAACGCAAAGAAGTTCCCGGCTGTATCGGCCCACATATGGCTGATGCAGAACAAGCTCCCTGGCGGGTACGGCCTACGGGGCAAGGAGCCATTGACGTTCCTGTCCAACGACGTCTATGTGCCCAACCCGCCCACCAGCACCAAGACCCTAGTGGACCACAACCGGGACACGATCTGTCCGGACAAATCGGTTTGGGAGCGGAGTCCGCTGGCCACCATGTCGCCCGAGCTGGGCGCCAACGACGTGCCCAGCTGCGACGAGTTCCCCTTCGCAGCGAGCTGGGAGAGCGCGGCGATTCCGAAGAGCTGGGGCGGAAAGAACCTCGGCTCCGTCACAACAGGCGAGGGGTGCGTGAACACCATTGCACAGCGTGACGCGAGCGGGGTGTGGCGACTTGTCCCGGACTCCCGGTCGCACTTGCCGACCTGGACCGAGCCGTGCGGCCGCGCCAGCATGTCGAACAACCAGAACACGCAGTCCATGTCCCTGTTCCCGACGTTCCGGAGGGACAACCGAGTGCTCGAGGGCGACGCCTACTGGGTCGACGCACCCAAGCCGTAGCACCTCCTGAACGGACGGCGGGGCCCGGTGGATCACCATCGGGCCCCGCCCACGTCTCACTCCCAGACGAGCCGGCCGTCGCGGACCACAGGCCTGAAGCCCCGGGTAAGCCGGTCGGCCACCCCGCTCTCCAGGGAGTCGGCCACAGCGGTCAGCCACAGGCCCGGTGAGGGGGCGTGCCGGCGCGGGTCGTCGGTCTCGGTATAGGCGAGAACGGCACCCGTGGTGGCGTCCAACAGGAGGCCGTAATGGCCGTCGGCGGCAGTGATGGGGATCCAGGAAGGCTGCCACCAGTCCTCATCGCCGATCTCCTCAGCGACGCGCAGGGAGTTCTGATATCGGTCGGCGATGGCGTGGCAGTCGAGGAAGACCTCGGAGGTGGGGAAGATGCAGGACTCCGTGTCCAGCACGGTGCTGCCGTCGTTCAGGCGCAGCCAGGCATCCAGCTCCTCGGGAACGGGGAAGCCCAGGGACTCTTCCAGGAGGCGGACGGCGGCGTCCGTGGCCGGCGGGCACAGCGTCAGGGCGGTGGTGGGCGCATTGCTTTCGAGCCAGCGGACGATCCGGGTCCAGGCGGGGGCGATTTGGTGTGTGGCTTCCATGCCCCCTTTCCTAGCCGACACAGCTATTCCATGAACAGGCCGCGCATGGACACTGAGCCTTTTCAACCTCAGGTTGAGGCGTGCTGAAGGACGACGACGGCCTTCACGATGTCGGTGATTTGGTTGGTGCTGTAGCGGATCTTGCGTAGCAGGCGCCAGCCCTTGAGGGTGGCCATGGCCTGCTCGCCGAGGCAGCGGATCTTTGCGTGGCTGTTGTTGTGCGGGCGCATCACTTGCTTGACCGACGGCCGCGAAACGGCACGCGGACCGGTCGGGCGGCGCCCTGGTGAACGCCAGCGAACCTCTCGAGCGACTTCAGAGCTGGGTAGCAAGGGCATGACAAGGCTCGCCAACTCCTCGTCGCCTTGGCGTCCGTTTCGAAGAGATGTCGAGCCGGATCGGCATCTACCCAGGTCAGGGGTGCGTAGCTGCAGCTCACGTACCGTCCCACCCCGCCTTGCGCAGTCGCTCTGGCTCCACTCCACATCGAGCAGCCACCTCGCCGACGGGAAACGATCTTCAGGTGGCTGGGAAGCGATCTTCAACCGCTTCTGTTCCGCCTGGTCAGGGGTACTCGTGAACAGCCCACAAACGACAGTTCTCGAGTAGCTCTCGAGAATCGTCTCGAGATCCCGTTCAGCCGAAAGGCTGGGCGGGATCTCGGCGTTTGTGGGGTGGATGCGGGGCCGCTCAGAGGAGGAGCTCGTCGGCCGGGGGTGGTTCCGTTCCCTGCCACTGGGACCATCGGCCCGGGATGGTGGTGCAGGCTGCTGCGAGGTGGGGCGGGGTCTTGCCGCGGGCGTGGAGCCAGGAGTCGGCACGCCGGCGAGACCCCGTCCATGAACGGTCGCCAGCCCTCGCGTGACTGGACGACGACAGGCGGGTCGGCTTCCCCCAGGTCGTGCAGACGCACGCCCCAGAAGGCGTCCCCCAGGTTCTCGCCGCGGAAGCACAGCACACCGCCGAGGTCCTCGTGCACGAAGAGCTCCGGGGGAGTGAGCGTCGCTTTCTCCGTGGGCTGGGGTCGTGCCCCTCCCGCTGTGGCCGGGGGTGATTCGGCCGCAGCGGGAGGGTGCACCGGTCAGGCGCCCGCGGCCACCGTTGTCAGCCAGGCGTTCCAGTCGGCCTCGTAGTCCAGCGAGGTGAGGAAGGTGCGCGCGGCGGTCCAGATTCCGGTGCGGTAGTGGCCGAGCAGCGTGGCGACGTCGGCCGGGTGGTTCTCGACCATGTAGCGGGCGGCGAGGTAGCCCCAGTTGTAGGTGCGGTTGACGTCGCTGTTGGCGTAGGTGGTGTCGAACAGCGTGCGCAGGGAGTACGTGTGCTTGCCGGCCTCGGCCACCGCGTTGGCGTAGGTGACGCCGCGGTAGGAGTAGGAGACGTACTCCGCGATGCCCTCGCCCCACCACACGGTGGGTGTGGTCTGGCTGGCGCCGAAGTCGCCGTAGAGGTCGTAGCGGCCGTCGAGGTAGTGCGTGTACTCGTGGTTGAGGTTCCAGATCTGCCAGCCGGGGCTCACGTCGGTGCGCTCGTAACAGATGAAGCGGGGCTGGTTGCCCGTCGCGGAGGGGTCTCCCTCCAGGTACATGCCGCCGTTGTTGGTGTCGATGCCGTAGATCTTCCTCGCGTAGGCCTTGTAGTCGGCGCTGGAGTTGAAGACATCGACCTCGAGGGTGGTGTTGTAGTCGTTCGCGACCGGGCCCGAGTCCCTGACCACGCCGTGGAAGTACGCGTCCTGGTTGGCCAGGCTCGCGCAGGTCGCCGTCAGTTGGGCGGCGGTCATCTCCTGGGCCCGGATCCGCAGCGACGGGCTGCAGTTGTGGACGATCGGCAGGATGCGCGCTTCCAGGCCGCCGCCGGCGGTGGCCCCGGGCGCGCCCTTGGCGGTGCCGTGGGCCGGGCGCTGGGCCGGGTCGGAGAAGGCGTGGTCCGGCTTGGGCTCGGCCGGGGCGGCTTGGGCGGCCTGGGCGGGGGCGGCCGCGACGGCCGATATGAGCAGGGCGGTGGCGATGGCCATGGCGCGCAAGGTTCGCTCCTGGGGATGGGAGGAGGGGCCCCGTCCGTGACGGGCTGCGCTGTAAAATGGCACATGTCACATAGCTTTTCAATGCTGTTCACCGGATGCGTCCAGCCCGCCGTCGAGCCCGCCGTCGAGCCCGCCGTCGAGCCCGTCGTCGAGCCCGTCGTCGAGCCCGCCGTCCAGCCCGCCGTCGAGCCCGCCCCTCGCCCCCGGTGGGAATTGGTCTGGTTTCTGACGCTATTTCGGGCTCCGTCCGAAAAGCGTTCTCCAAGATCATTTTCTGCTTCGCGGGGGAATTGCGGGGGAATTTTGGGGCGACTTGAGCGACATCTTCCGCCGAGGCCCAGGGCTCAAGTTCACCTCAAGTCGGTGGCGGTGGGCGGCGTGAGTCATCATTCTTTTGCCGTTCACGGATCGATGCTCGGCGTTCGCAAATTTGAGAGGTACACGTGACTGCTGCAAGACCGCGTGGTGGAAAGAGAAGCAGAGGCCCCGGAGGCAGACGGCTGATATCCGTCGCGCTGACAGGCGTCCTTTCCGCCTCCGTCCTCATCACCCTTCCCGGGCTGGCTCCGCCGGCCGCGGCGGTATGGGAGAGTCCGGTCGATACCGGGGAAATCAGCGAGGAGGACTACGCCCTCGAACAGGCCCAGGCCACGGGGCAGCCCTACGAGCTGGAATCGGCCAGGACCGAGACCACCGACACCTGGGCCCAGCCCGACGGCACCTGGACGGTGAACCGGCACGGAGCCGCCGTTCGCCTGTTCCGTGACGGAGCGTGGGTCGCCACCGACCCGACGCTGGTCCGCGACGTGGACGGATCGGTGAAGCCCAAGGCCTCGCTGGTGAACGTGACGTTCTCCGGCGGCGGTACCGCTCCGCTGCTCTCCGGGGTCAAGGACGGGCGTACGCTCACGCTCAACTGGCCCACCGCGCTGCCCGCGCCCACGCTGGCCGAGAACGTGGCCACGTACGCCGAGATCCTGCCCGGCGTCGACCTCCAGCTGAAGGCCGAGGTCGAGGGCTTCTCGCAGCTCCTCGTGGTCAAGACCGCGGAGGCCGCGCAGAACCCGGCGCTGGACAGCCTGAAGTTCAAGTTCGACACGGTCGGCCTCAACGTCTCGGTGGACTCCGAGACCGGCGGTCTGACCGCGGTGGACCCCTCGGGGCACGCGGTCTTCTCGAGCCCGACGCCCCTGATGTGGGACTCCACGACGTCCACCAGCGAGCCGGTGCAGCCGGCCGCGGGCGCTCAGGCGTTCTCCGCCACCGCCGAGGGAGGGACGGCGGCTGACGGAACGACGGAGCCCGCGGACAGCTTCGAGCCGCCGCCGGGATCCACGGACGCGCCGATGGCCACCGCGGTCGCCGGTGACACCCTGGAGATCACGCCGGACCAGGCCATGCTGGCCGCCCCCGAGACCCAGTACCCGGTCTTCATCGACCCGCAGTGGGCGTGGGGCGAGCGGCAGAACTGGACGCGCGTCTACAAGCAGTACCCGAACTACTCGTTCTGGAACTCCACCGACCCGATCCGGGTCGGCTACGAGGCCCAGACGGGCGGCTCGAACCGTGTCTCGCGCTCGTTCATCCAGCTCGACACGAGTGACGTCATGGGCGCCGAGGTGAAGTCGGCGACGTTCCGCGTCAAGAACACCTGGTCCTGGTCCTGCCAGTCCCGCCCCGTCGAGGTGTGGCACACCGCGGGCATCACGTCGAGGACGACCTGGAACAACCAGCCGACCCGGCTCACCAAGCTGGCCACGGTGAACGACTCCAAGGGCTGGAACCCGGAGATCGAGGGCTGCGGCGCGGGGAACCTCGAGTTCGACGTCACGTCCAAGGTCAAGGCCCGCGCCAAGGAGGGCTCGAAGGGCCAGGGCCTGGCGAACATCACCCTGGGTCTGTACGCCTCCGACGAGACGGACACCTTCGGCTGGAAGAAGTTCGACCCGAAGACGGCCACCCTCGAGATCAAGTACAACACCCTGCCGAAGCGCCCGGAGGGCCTGGGGACGTACCCCAAGACCGACTGCAAGACCGGCGGCGTCATCGGCAACACGCGGGTCAGCCTGTACGCCAAGCACTCCGACCGCGACGCGGGCAACCTGACGGCGCGCTTCGCGCTGTACAGGTCGGGCACCGTCGCGCCGATCCGGACGATGGACCTGCCGGCCCTGAAGGACAAGGTCACGACCTGGGCGGTGCCCGACGCGGACCTGCCGACGGGTGACTACACCTGGAACGTCATCACGAGGGACAAGGACCTGGCTTGGGGTCCGACGTCGGTGACCTGCAAGTTCACGGTCGACCGCACGCGTCCCAGCAACCCGCCGACCATCACCTCGACGGTCTTCCCCAACGGTGAGCTCAAGTGGCCCGCGGGCACCGGCAAGGCGCGGACCCCCGGCGCGTTCACGTTCGGCCCGAACGGGGTCGGCGACGTGGTCGCGTACCACTACTGGACGGACACCGACCCGGACGTCACGCCCGTCACCGCGGGTTCGCCGGTGGTGACCATCACCCCGCCGAACTACGGTCCGCACTTCGTGTACGCGTACAGCGTGGACAAGGCGGGCAACCGCTCGGACACGGCCACGTACATCTACTACGCGGCCACCACGAAGACCCGTGACGTGGCCTTCGACCTCAACGGTGACGCCACCCGCGACATCTGGGCCGTGGACGGCAACGGCACCCTGCTGACCTACGGCGGTCAGGGCGGTGGCGAGTTCAGCAACGCCACCAGCGGCGGCGGCTCGTTCGCCGGCAAGCAGGTCACGACCTTCGGTGACTGGGGCCAGGACGGCTACAACGACCTGGTGACCCTGGAGTACGACGAGATCGAGAAGCGCAAGCGGATCTTCGCGTACGAGAACAACGGCTTCGGCCGGATCGATCCGGACAAGCGGACCGAGCTGACCGTCACCTGCCCGGTCAAGAACGAGGACGAGGGCTGCCCCGGCGAGGGCACCTGGACCGGTGACGACCACTGGTCCAACGCCGACCAGATCGCCGCCCCCGGCGACATCAACGCCGACGGCCAGCCCGACCTCCTGGTCAAGCAGGGCAAGCTGCTCTGGGCCTACTACGGCAACCGCGCCACCAACGACCTGGACCTCGGCTACACGCGGTCGCCCACCCTGGTCGGTGGGACGAACTGGGACAAGTACACGATCATCACCCCGGGTGACGTCAGCTGGGACGGGCTGCCGGACCTCTGGCTCCGCGACGACGCCACCGGCGACATCCTGCTCGCCTGGGCCGAGTACGCGCCCGACGGCGGCCTGAACGCCGCCACCTGGGGCCTTCCCGAGAACCTGTTGAAGATCGGCACCGGCGTCACCAAGGCCGCCTTCCCGGTCGTGGGCTCCTCCGGCGACATCACGAGCGACCCGACCGAGGACCTCCGCGCCGAGCTCTGGGCCCGCCAGGCCTCGGACAACGCGCTCGTCGCCTGGAAGGGTCACGCGCCCTCCGCGACCAGCACCATCCAGTTCGGGTCCCGCTTCACCATCGACGGAAGGACGGGCGGCGCGTTCATCCCGACCGGCACCGAGATCCCGTCCGGCGGGTCCTACACCTCCAACGCCGCCAAGCTCACGATGCGCACCGACGGCAACCTCGTCGTGACGTCGAACACGGGCGGCGTGCTGTGGAGCTCCAACACCGCCGGCAACCCCGGCGCGAAGGCCATGCTGCAGTCCGACGGCAAGCTCGTGGTCACCACGGCCGTCGGCGCCCAGCTGTGGACGTCCGGCGTGGCCGCCCTCAACGGCTACGCGGTCCTTCAGGACCGCGGCAACCTGGTCGTCTACGACGCCGCGGGCCGCTCGAAGTGGGCGACGAACACCGTCGTCCGGCAGGACTACGACGGCGACGGCCGCAGCGACATGGCGACCTGGTACTCGTACTCCGACGGCAAGGACGCCCTGCACACCTTCAAGTCCAACTCGGACGGTACGTTCGCCGCGCCGTTCAAGTCCTACGAGTCCCTGCCGGACAGCTGGAACATCGACCGGATGCAGTTCGTCTCCGGCGACTACAACGGTGACGGCCGCAGCGACATGGCGGCCATGTACGACTACGGCAACGGCGTCGTCAAGCTGTTCACGGCGCTCGCCAAGGCCGGCGGCGGCTTCAACGCCCCCTTCTCGTCCTACACGTCGCAGAAGGGCGGCTGGTACGGCGCCTCCACGACCCTCCAGTCGGGCGACTTCAACGGTGACGGCCGGGACGACATCGCCGCCTGGTACAACTACTCCGCCGGCAACGACACCATCTTCACCTTCACGGCCAACGTGAAGGGCGGCTTCAACTCGCCGTTCGCCTCCGCGCAGCTCCAGGCGGGCTGGTGGGACGTCAACGCCAGCAAGTTCGCCACCGGCGACTTCAACGGTGACGGCCGGGACGACATCGGCGCGCTCTACGGGTACCCGAACGGGGACCTGAAGATGCACAGCTTCCTGGCCCTGTCCAACGGCGGCTTCAGCAACATCAGCCTCCAGTCCTGGGGCGGCACCGCCACGAGCTGGGGCAGCTGGTCCCGGACCAACCTGCACGTGGGCGACTTCAACGGCGACGGCCTGGACGACGTCGGCTTCTGGTACGACTACTCCGACGGCAGGGACGCCCTGTTCAAGCTCCCCGCCAACGCGTCGCGTGACGGGAAGTTCGCGACTGCCAGCACCAAGGGCCTGGAGATCCCGGCCGGCAACTGGTACTACCAGGGCGCCAAGTACACGTCGGGTGACTTCAACGGTGACGGCCGGGACGACATCGGCAGCGTCTACGGCTTCTCCACCGGTGAGTTCAAGGCGTTCACCCACCTGTCGAACGCCACGGGCTTCGACTACCACAAGGCCGGCTGGAGCACCCTCACCGGCTGGTACTGGCCCAACGTCACCCTCCTGAAGCCCAACAACTAGGAGGAATGAGCCCGCCAGGGACACATCTGGCGGGAAACGAGGACAATGCCCGGGAATTCATTCCCGGGCATTGTCCCTTTTTCGGCTTCTTTTTGACCGGTCCGAGTGGCGCCCGGATGCCGGAGTCGCCACCCTTTGTCGCGGTGCCGGTCTTCCCGTTCTGAATTTCTCAGATCTACCTCAAGTCGCGAACTTCACGGTGCCCCGAGTGGCTAGCGTGCGGTGACATTCGCGTACCCATGAGAGGTGGGGTGTGAGAATTCACCGCATACACGCCCCCGCTGGGGTGTGTGAGGCCACCCGCGTGCGTCAAGCCACCCGCGCGCCTGGTCACCCGCGTGCCTCAGGCCACCCGCGCGCCTGGTCACCCGCGTGCCTCAGGCCACCCGCGCGCCTCAGGTCAGCGGCTTCGCGAAGCAGCGGCTGTTCTCGTAGTCGCGGTAGTGGCCGAACTTGGGGCAGGGGGTGTAGCCCGACGAGGTGTAGAGGGCTATCGCCTCCGGCTGGGCCGTGCCCGTCTCCAGGACCATGCGCGTGCGGCCGGCCGCGCGGGCGTCGGCCTCCAGGGCGGCGAGGATGCGGCGGGCCAGGCCCAGGCCGCGGGCCTCGGGGACCACGTACATGCGCTTCAGCTCGGCGTCGCCGTCCTCGTACCCCTCGTCGTTCTTGTCCTGGGTGCGCCAGCCTCCCGTGGCGACCGGGCGGTCCTCGGAGTCGTAGGCGAGGAGGTAGAGGCCGTGCGGCGGGGTGAACATTCCGGCGTCCAGGGGTGTGACATCGCCCTCGCCGCCGTAGCGTGCGGCGTACTCCAGCTGCACGGCGTCGTCGAGTTTCACGGCGTCGGGGTGGTCATGAGGCCTGGGCTGGATGTTCATGCGGAGTATCGTACATGTATGCAGCGCATGGGTGTCGGTATTCTCCCGGGATGCTCACTGTCACCAGCGTGAATGTCAACGGGATTCGTGCCGCCGCCAAGAAGGGTTTCGTCGAGTGGCTGGCCGGGACCTCCGCCGACGTCGTCTGTCTCCAGGAGGTGCGCGCCGAGGAGGCCCAGATGCCCGTCGAGGTGCGGGCGCCCGAGGGCTGGTTCACCGCCCACGCGCCCGCCGCCGCCAAGGGCCGCGCCGGAGTCTCCCTCTACACGCGCCGCGAGCCCGACGCCGTGCGCGTCGGCTTCGGGTCGAGTGAGTTCGCCGACAGCGGGCGGTACATCGAGGCCGACCTGCCCGGTGTCACCGTCGCCAGCCTCTACCTGCCCTCCGGCGAGGTCGGCACCGAGCGCCAGGACGAGAAGATGCGGTTCCTCGGCGAGTTCCTGCCGTACCTGAAGGAGCTCAGGGGCCGCGCCGCCGCCGACGGGCGCGAGGTCGTCGTCTGCGGCGACTGGAACATCGCCCACCAGGAGGCCGACCTCAAGAACTGGAAGGCCAACAAGAAGAACGCCGGCTTCCTGCCCGAGGAGCGGGACTGGCTGGGGCGGGTCTTCGGGGAGGGGGACGGGGGCTACGTGGACGTCGTACGGGCCCTCCACCCGGAGCAGGAAGGGCCCTACACCTGGTGGTCCTACCGCGGCCGCGCCTTCGACAACGACAGCGGCTGGAGGATCGACTACCAGGTCGCCACCCCCGGCCTCGCCGGCAAGGCCGTGAAGGCCTACGTCGAGCGGGCCGCCACCCACGACGAGCGGTGGAGCGACCACGCCCCCGTGACCGCCGTCTACGAGCTGTAGGCCCCGGCGGGGCGCGGCCTTCCCGGGCCGGCCCGCCGGTCAGGCCCCTTCGGGGCGCAGGCGCCGGTCGAGGGCCATCGACAGTTCGGCCTCGACGACGCTCTTCGCGAGCGGGCGCAGCCGCGACAGGTCGTCCTCGGCGGCGTGTGCGCGCAGCAGGTCGGTGAAGAGCTCGGCGAGGGCGTCGGCGTGTTCGCGGACGCGGGCGCCCGCCTTGAGGACCTCGGCGAGCGGGACGCCTTCCCGGACGAGCGCGGCGGAGACGTCGAGCAGCCGGCGGCTGATGTGGATGATCTCCTCGCCGTCGGTGACGAGGTAGCCGAGGTCGAGGGCGGCCGCGAGGTTCTCGGGGGTGACCTCGCCGGCGAAGTGGTCGGCGAGTTCCCCGGGGGTGAGGCGGACGGGCTCCTCCTCGGTGGGGGAGCCGAGGGCGAGGACCTCGCGGACGTTCCGGCCGCTCTCGAAGGCCGTGGTGAGGTCGGCGATGCCGTTGAGGGTGTGGCCGCGCTCCAGGAGGGCGGCGATGGTGCGCAGCCGGGCGAGGTGGTGTTCGTCGTACCAGGCGATCCGGCCCTCGCGGCGGGGCGGCGGGATCAGTCCGCGCTCGCGGTAGAAGCGCAGGGTGCGCACGGTGATGCCGGCGGCCGTCGCCAGCTCGTCCATGCGGTACTCGCGTACGGCTTCGTGTGCGCCCGTGTCGGGTCCTGATCCTTCTGCCACACACGCCAGCCTATGTTGTACCGCCGGTAACTTTCCCTTGCCGTACCCCTACCGCTCGGTATGGAGCTGCTCTACAGTCCCGACTGTGCCAGTGATTGCTGGCGTGATCTGTCGGGCGCACGGGAGGCGGCATGGCGAAGCACGAGCACGTACGGGTGGCGGTGATCGGATCGGGATTCGGTGGCCTGGGGGCCGCCGTCCGGCTGCGCCGCGAGGGAATCACCGACTTCGTCGTCCTGGAGCGGGCCGACTCCGTGGGCGGGACATGGCGCGACAACAGCTACCCCGGCTGTGCCTGCGACGTGCCCTCGCACCTCTACTCCTTCTCCTTCGCGCCCAACCCCGACTGGCCGCGGACCTTCTCGGGACAGCGCCACATCCGCGCGTACCTGGAGCATGTCACGGACACCTTCGGGCTCCGTCCCCACCTGCGCCTCGACCACGAGGTGCTGCGGATGGCCTGGGACGCGGAGGCGCTGCGCTGGGAGATCGAGACGAGCCAGGGCTCCTTCAGCGCCGAGGTCGTCGTCTCCGCGACCGGACCGCTCTCCGACCCCAAGATCCCCGACATCCCGGGGCTCGCCGACTTCCCCGGCAAGGTCTTCCACTCCGCCCGCTGGGACCACGACTACGACCTCACCGGCAAGCGCGTCGCCATGATCGGCACCGGCGCCTCCGCCATCCAGATCGTGCCCGCGATCCAGCCCCTGGTCGGAAAGCTGACGCTGTTCCAGCGCACGCCCCCCTGGGTCATGCGCCGCATGGACCGCGCCATCACCGGCCCCGAGCGCTGGCTCCACCGCGCCGTGCCCGTCACCGGCACCCTGCGCCGCGGCCTGCTCTGGGGCATCCGCGAACTCCAGGTCGGCGCCTTCACCAAGCACCCGAACGAGCTCGGGCTCATCGAGAAGCTCGCCAAGGCCAACATCGCCAAGGCGATCAAGGACCCGGCGCTGCGCGCCAAGCTGACGCCCTCGTACCGCATCGGCTGCAAGCGGATCCTGCTCTCCAGCACGTACTACCCGGCGGTCGCCCAGCCCAACGTCGACGTCGTCGCCTCCGGCCTGCGCGAGGTCCGCGGCTCGACGGTGGTCGCCGCGGACGGCACCGAGACCGAGGTCGACGCCATCGTCTTCGGCACCGGCTTCCACGTCACCGACATGCCGATCGCCGAGCGGGTCGTCGGCGCGGAGGGGCAGACGCTCGCCGAGGCCTGGAAGGGCGGCATGGAGGCGCTGCGCGGCGCCACCGCCGCCGGCTTCCCCAACTTCATGACGGTCATCGGCCCCAACACCGGCCTCGGGAACTCCTCGATGATCCTGATGATCGAGTCCCAGCTGAACTACATGGCCGACTACCTGCGCCAGATCGACATGCTCGGCGGGCGCACCGCGCTCGCCGTCCGCCCCTCCGCCGTCGGCGCCTGGAACCGCAAGGTGCAGACGCGGATGGAGCGGACCGTCTGGAAGGCGGGCGGCTGCGAGAGCTGGTATCTCGACGCCAACGGCCGCAACACCACCCTGTGGCCGGGGACGACGGGCGAGTTCCGCAAGGAGACCCGGCGGGTCGACCTCTCCGAGTACGAGGTGCTGCGGGCGCCCAAGTCCGGCCCGGCGGAGAAGACCCGCCCCGCCCGCAAGAAGGAGGCGGCCCAGTGAGCCGGCACCTGACCTCCCTCCCCGCCTCCCGGGAGCTGACCGCCGTCTCCGCCGACGGCTCCCGGATCCACGTCGAGGTGTACGGCCCCGAGGGCGCCCCCGTCGTCGTCCTCGCCCACGGCTGGACCTGCTCCGTATCCTTCTGGGCCGAGCAGATACGGGCGCTCGCCGCCGACCACCGGGTCATCGCCTACGACCAGCGCGGCCACGGCCGCTCCCCGGCCCCCGCCGGGCCCTCCGGCTACTCGGTCCGGGCGCTCGCCGACGACCTCGAAGCCGTCCTCGCGGCCACCCTCGCCCCCGGCGAGAAGGCCGTCCTGGCCGGGCACTCCATGGGCGGCATGACCGTCATGGCGGCGGCCTCCCGCCCCGGCTTCCGGGAGCACGCGGCGGCCGTACTGCTCTGCTCCACCGGGCCCTCCCGGCTGACCGCCGAGGCCACCGTCGTACCGCTGCGTCCCGGCGACCGGCGCACCCGGCTGACCCGCGGCGTCCTCGGCGCGAAGGCCCCCCTCGGGCCGGTCACGCCCGTGTCGAAGAAGATCCTCAAGTACGCGACGATGGGACCGGGGTCGGCCCCCGAACGGGTCGACGCCTGCGCCAGGATCGTGCACGCCTGCCCGCGCGGGGCCCGCGTCGGCTGGTCCCGCGTCCTGTCCGAGCTCGACCTCGAAGCGGACGTACGGGAGCTGGACCTGCCGGTCGCCGTCCTCGTCGGCACCGCCGACCGGCTCACGCCGCCCGTCCACTCACGGGCCATGGCCGAGGCGCTCCCGCGCTGCGTGGGGCTCCTCGAAATCACGGGCGCCGGCCACATGACACCGGTGGAGGCCCCCGAGGCCGTCACCGCGCGGATCCGCGAACTGAGCGACACCTACCTGGGCGCGTCCCGGGAAGCGAAGGAGAAGGCATGAGCCGGGTGAGTCTGGAAGGACAGGTCGCGGTCGTCACCGGAGGGGCCCGCGGCGTCGGCGAACTCCTCGCCCGCAAGCTCTCCGCGCGCGGCGCGAGGATCGCGCTCGTCGGCCTGGAACCCGAGCAGCTCAAGGAGGTCGCCGGGCGGCTGCACACCGAGGCCGACTGGTGGCACGCCGACGTCACCGACCACGAGGCCATGGCGAAGGTCGCGGCCGAGGTCAAGGAGCGCTTCGGGAAGGTCGACATCGTCGTCGCCAACGCCGGGGTCGCGGCCGGCGGGCCGTTCGTCGAGTCCGACCCCGACGCCTGGCGGCGGGTCATCGAGGTCAACCTCATCGGCGGCGCCGTGACCGGCCGGGCGTTCCTGCCCGTCCTCATGGAGTCCCGGGGGTACTTCCTCCAGATCGCCTCGCTCGCGGCGCTCACCCCGGCCCCGATGATGACGGCGTACTGCGCCTCCAAGTCGGGCGTCGAGGCCTTCGCGCACAGCCTGCGCGCCGAGGTCGCCTACAAGGGCGTGAGGGTCGGCGTCGGCTATCTGTCCTGGACCGACACCGACATGGTGCGGGGCGCCGACCAGGACGACGTGATGCGCGAGCTCCGCTCCCGGCTGCCGTGGCCCGCGAACCGCACGTACCCCCTCGGCCCGGCCGTCGACCGGATCGTCGCGGGCATCGAGCGGCGCTCCTCCCATGTGTACGCACAGTGGTGGCTGCGCGGGATGCAGTCGGTCCGGGGCTATCTGCCCGGGATGATCGCGACGGTCGGGCAGCGCGAGATGCGGCGCTTCGAGCCGCGCCTCGGCTCCGTCTCCAAGGGGCTCGTGGGCGCGGGCGGCGCGGCCGACGAGCAGGCGCGGGCGGGGGGACGCCACCCGTCGCTGACGGGGAGCCCCGTGGCGGGGGTGACGGAGAGTCGCTGATCGAAATGCGTGTGATGTGTGCCCGTGCGAGGCTGGTCGAGCCCGATGGGGCACGACGCCCCGTCCCCCCCCTCACACCCTTCTAGGAGTGAATCTTCATGGGCATGAAGGACCAGTTCAGCGACAAGGCGAACGAGCTCAAGGAGCGGGCCAAGCAGGCCGCGGGCAAGGCGAAGGACGAGGCGTCCGAGCGCGCCTCCCAGGGCCGCGAACGCGCCTCCCAGGGCCGTGAACGCTCCGAGGAAGAGACGCGTCGGGACCAGCAGCAGGCCCAGGACCGTTTCGACCAGGACTACGACGCCTGACGTCCCTCCGCGAGACGTTCGGCTGAGGAAGGCGCACCCGGGACGCCGGGTGCGCCTTCGCGTGTTCAAGGTTCCGGCGGGCGGGAGACACGGGGCAGCACCGAGAACGTCCGGTCGAGGAGGACGCTCTCGGCGCGGTCCTGGAGGCGGCGCGCGAGCGGCTTGAGGTCGGCGGTCCTGGCCGACGGGAGCGACATCGCGAGGGCCGCGGCGGAGGAGCCGACCGTGATCGGGACGGCGGCGCAGACGGTGCCGAGGGTGTACTCCTCGTACTCGAGGAGGGGTAGCCCCCGCCGCTGGGAGGCGAGGCGGCGCTCGACGGCGGTGCGGCCCGCCACGGTGTGCCGGGTGAGGGGGGTCGCGGGGTTCCGGTCGAGGTGGTCGGCGCGCTCCTCGTCGCCGAGCTGGGCGAGGAGCGTCTGGCCCGCGGCGTGCGCGTGACCGGTGAGGCCGAACTCGGCCCACTCGGTGACGGGCGGCCGGTCGGGGTTCCGGGAGACGGCCGTGACCCGTATCTCGCCCTCGCGGTAGATGACGAAGTAGACGGCGGCGTCGAGCTCCAGACTGAGGGCGTCCGTCCACTCCTGGGTGGGGAGTCCGTCGGGCGCGGCGGACTGCGGGAGGGCGAGTCCGGCGGGCTCCGCGAGGGCGTATCCGTGGCGGTCCTTGCTCACCAGCCCCTCGTGGCGGAGGGTCCGCAGCAGGTGGTACGCGGTGGGCAGCGGCAGGTCCGTGTCGCGCGCGAGCTGCTTGGCGCTCGCGCTGCCACCCCGGTGGTTCAGGGCGCGCAGCAGGTGGACGGCGCGCTGGACGGACTGGATGAGGGTCTGGCCGTTCGGTGGGCGATCGGGCATGCGGGTTCCTGTTCTGCATCTTCTGCATCCTGGACGGCGTGCCCCGCCCGGCGGGCTTCCGCCGAATCCGGCCCCGAGCCGCAGGATATTAGGGCGCCCTTTCCCGGGGCGACCGCATACCGTGCCCCCATGCCTGAACTGCAGCGACTGCGCCCCGACCACGCGCCCGCCCTGCTCGCGTTCGAACGCGAGAACAGGGCCTACTTCGCGGCCTCGGTACCCGACCGGGGAGACGCGTACTTCGAGGAGTTCGAGGACCGGCACCGGGCCCTCCTCGACGAGCAGGAGACAGGGGCGATCCACTTCCACGTCCTGGTGGGCAAGGGCGGGGAGATACTCGGCCGCTTCAACCTCGTGGACGCGATCGACGGGGCCGCCGAGCTCGGCTACCGGGTCGCCGAGCGGGCGACCGGGCGGGGCGTGGCGACGGCCGGGGTGCGGGAGGTGTGCCGGCTGGCGCGGGAGGCGTACGGGCTGACCAGGCTGACCGCCGCCACGACCCTCGACAACGAGGGGTCGAGGGCCGTGCTCGGGCGGGTCGGTTTCGGCGCGGTCGGGAGCGTGACGCTGGACGGGAAGCCGGGCACCTCGTACGAACTGGACCTCGGCGCGGCCCACACGTAGGGCCGGTGACCGCGGGGCGTCGGGCCCGCGGCGCGCCCCGTGCGGAGGTGCGTCTTCTCCGTGTCGGGCCGCGGCGGTTACGTGTCGGGCCGCGGCGGCTACGTGTCGGACCTCGGCGGCAGTTTCGGGCGGGAGCGGTCGGGGACGGCCTCGTAGCCCGGGGGGCTGGCCGGCGGGGTCTCCGCGAGGAGCGAGAGGGCGACGTGCACGGCGTCGTCGAGCTGGGCGTGCCGGCCCTCGGCCCAGTCGAGGGGCGTGCGCAGGACCGCGAGGTCGGGTTCGACTCCGTGGTTCTCCAGGGACCAGCCGTACTCCGGGAACCAGGCCGCGTTCATCGGGACCGTGATCTGGGTGCCGTCGCCGAGGCGGTGGCGGCCCGTCATGCCGACGACGCCGCCCCAGGTGCGCTGGCCGACGACGGGGCCGAGGCCGAGGAGCTTGAACGCGGCGGTGATCATGTCGCCGTCGGAGGAGGTGGCCTCGTCGGCGAGGGCGACCACGGGGCCGCGCGGGGCGTTCGAGGCGTACGAGACGGGCTGGGCGTTCCGGGTCAGGTCCCAGCCGAGGATCCTGCGGGTGAGCTTCTCTATGACGAGCTCGCTGATGTTGCCGCCGGCGTTGCCTCGGACGTCGACGATGAGGGCCGGCCGGGAGACCTCCATGCGCAGGTCGCGGTTGAACTGCGCCCAGCCGGAGCCGCCCATGTCGGGGATGTGGAGGTAGCCGCAGCGGCCGCCGCTGAGCTCCCGGACGACGGCCCGGCGCTTGGCGACCCAGTCCTGGTAGCGCAGCGGCCGTTCGTCGACGAGCGGGACGACGGCGACGCGCCGGGAGCGGCCCTCGCCCTCGGCGGGGGTGAAGGTCAGCTCGACGGTGGTGCCACCGGTGCCGGAGAGCAGCGGGTACGGGCCGGTGACCGGGTCGACGGGCCGGCCGTCGACATGGGTGAGGACGGCGCCCTCGCGGATGCCGGTGCCGGCGAGCGGCGAGCGGGCCTTGGAGTCGGAGGACTCGCCGGGCAGGATCCGCTTCACCGTCCAGCCGGCCTCCCGGGGCACGAGGTTGGCGCCGAGCAGGCCCATGGGCCGCTGGTAGTGCGGGGGGCCTTCGTTGCGCCGGGCGGGGGTGACGTACGCGTGGGAGGTGCCCAGCTCGCCGACGACCTCGCGGAGCAGGTCGGCGAACTCGTCGGGGGAGGAGACCCGTTCGACGAGCGGCCGGTACTGGTCGAGGACCGCCGACCAGTCGACGCCGCCCATGCCGGGCTCCCAGAAGTAGGCGCGGACGATCCGGCCGGCCTCGTCGAAGGCCTGGCGCCATTCCGCGCCCGGGTCGACCTCGTGGAGGATGCGCCGCAGGTCCAGGTAGACGGTGGAGTCGCCGTCGCCGGTCTCGGTGGCGGGCACGGCCCGCAGCTCGCCCTCGTCGGCGAGGACGAGCCGGGTGCCGTCGCCGCTGACCGCGAACCAGTCGAGGTCCTTGGCGAGTTCGGTCTTGCGGGCCTTGGTGATGCTGAAGTGTTCGAGCGAGGGGCGGCCCGAGGTGTCGGCCGGGTTGGCGAAGGTCTCGCCGAGCGCGCCCGAGATGGGCCAGCGCAGCCAGACGAGTCCGCCGCCGCTGACGGGGCGCAGCGCGGAGTACTTGGAGGCGGCGACCGGGATGGGGGTGACCCGGTCGGGGAGCCCCTCGATCTCGACGGTGACCGTGCCGTCGCCGGTGTCCGTGTCGTCGTCCGCGGGGTCGAGCCCGCCGGCCGCCGGGCGCCCGTCGGGCAGCAGCGCGAACGGGGAGGGCGTGGCGGAGGAGAGCGGTACGAGGTAGGGGCGGCAGCCGAGCGGGAACGACAGGTCGCCGGTGTGGACGTCGTACACCGGGTCGAAGCCGCGCCAGGAGAGGAACGCGAGGTAGCGGCCGTCACGGGTGAAGACGGGGTTCTCGTCCTCGAAGCGCCCGTTGGTGACGTCGACGACGGTCCGGGCGCCGGGGCCGGAGATGCGGGCCATCTTGATGGAGCGCAGGGAGCGGCCGATGCCGGGGTGGGACCAGGTGAGCCAGTCGCCGTCGGGGGAGAAGGCCAGGTCGGTGACGGGTCCGTTGACGGACCGGATCAGCTCGGTCACCTCGCCTCCTCCAGAGCCTTCGGCCTGGGAGGTACCCCCGGAATCCTCGGTGGTGTCGAGGAGGAGGAGCCGCCCGTCGTGGGAGGCGATCGCGAGCCGTTCGCCGTCCGGGTCGGAGATGAGCTCCTCGACCCGCCCCAGGCCGCCCGAGGCGAGGCGGCGCGGCGGCCGGTCGCCGCTGGCGCGCGGCAGGTAGGCGACCTCGACGGCGTCCTCGCCCTCGGCGTCGGTGACGTACGCGACCTGCCCGCCGCTGCCGAGCATCTCGGGCAGCCGGACGCGGACGCCCGGCGAGTCGATGATCGTGCGGGCCGGGCCGTCGCGGTGCGTGAGCCAGTACAGGCTGCCGCGTACGGAGACGGCGCTGGCCCGGCCGGTCTCGTCGACGGAGACCGCGTCGACGTGGTGGGCGGCGGGCACCTGGTAGCGGCGGCGGCCGACGCGCTGCCCGCCGAGCCGGACCTCCAGCTTCCGGGGGCGGGAGTCGGGGGTGAGCGCGTCGACGATCCACAGCTCGCCCGCGCACTGGTAGACGACCCGGCGCCCGTCGGTGGAGGCGTGCCGGGCGTAGAAGGCGTCGTGGTCGGTGTGGCGGCGCAGGTCGGTGCCGTCGGGCAGGCAGGAGTAGAGGTTGCCCACGCCCTCGTGGTCGGAGAGGAAGGCGATCCGGCCGCCGACGGCCATCGCGCAGTCCAGGTGGCCTCCGATGTCGGGCAGCAGCCGCTCGCCGTGCAGCCAGAGGCGCCCGGTGGCGCCGCCGAGGTACCGCTTCCAGGCGGCCGGCTCGTGCGGCGGCTTCCCGGTGAGGAGCAGGGTTCGGCGCTCCCCGCCGTGGCCGGTGAGGACGCTGCCACCGGTGATGCCGGTGTCGTCGGTGACGGTGATGTCCGAGACCGGGCCCCAGGGCATGCGCATGCCGGGGGAGCCGTCGGTGGGGACGGTGTAGGCCCAGGAGAAGTACGAGAAGGGCTGGCCGTGCGAGGAGACGGCGAGGATGTCGGAGCGGCCGTCCCGGTCGGGATCGGGCGGCGTCCAGCCGCAGACCCGGGTGTCGGTGGAGCCCCAGTAGGTGAGGCGCCGGGCGGAGCCGCCGTCGACGGGGACGAGATGGATCTCCGGGTCGAGGCTGCGCCAGTTCGTGTACGCGATGTGGCGGCCGTCCGGCGAGAAGCGCGGGTGGCCGACCCGGGTGCGGTCGACGGTCAGCCGCCAGGCCCGGCCGGGGCTGCGGCCCTCGGGGACGAGGGGGGCGATCCAGAGATCGTCCTCGGCCGCGAAGCACAGCAGGTCGTCGTGGAGGTGCGGAAACCGGAGATACGCGACGTCGTCACTCACCTGTACATGCTTTCCGCGCGGAGGGGGTGCGGCAACTCGTACGTGTGTACCGATGGGGGGCGAGTGTGGGCCAGGACACGTACGAAACGGTTTCGTTTCGCTGGAGCGGTGGGTATCTTCGAACTGTACGAAACCGTTTCGTTCGCATCGCACGCGTACCGTCGGATCGGAGGAGCCGTTCATGGCTCGCAGCAGACTCACTCCCGAGCGGGAGTCCGAGCTGTACACGGCCGTGCTCGACCTTCTCCGTGAGGTCGGCTACGACGCCCTCACCATGGACGCCGTCGCCGCCCGCACCCACTCCAGCAAGGCCACCCTCTACCGCCAGTGGGGGAGCAAGCCCGAGCTGGTCGCCCGCGCTCTGCGGCACAACAAGCCCGCCGAACTCTCCGAGATCGACACCGGCTCGCTGCGCGGCGACTTCCAGGAGCTGGTGAGGCGGACCGACGACTGTCAGATGGAGAAGGACTCCGCGCTGATGCGGGGCCTGGCCCATGCCGTCCACACCAACCCCGAACTGCACCGGGCGCTGCGCGAGCTGCTCATCGAACCCGAGATGAACGGCCTCGACGAAGTGCTGCGCCGAGCGGTCCGCAGGGGAGAGGTCGCCGCCGACAACCCGGCGCTGAAGCTCCTTCCCCACATGCTGATCGGTGCGTTCATCGCCCGGCCGCTGATCGACGATCAGCCGGTCGACCGCGCCTTCCTCACCGCCTACGTCGACGCCGTCGTGCTCCCCTCACTCGGCGTCTGACGCTCTCCACCCCGTACCAACCGACCGCGCACCGCTCACGCCGTCGGGCCGGCTCCCCATGTCCTGTCCCGCCCCACACTGGGAGTACGCCCCCGTGGCCACGTTCCTCTACAAACTGGGCCGTTCCGCCTTCCGGCGCCGACGGCTCGTCGCCCTCCTCTGGGTGGCGCTCCTGGCGGTCGCCGGTGTCGGCGCCGCCACCGCGCCCGCCCCCACCTCCGGATCCTTCTCGATCCCCGGCACCGAGGCCCAGCGCGCCTTCGACCTGCTCGAAGAGCGCTTCCCCGGCGCGGGCGCCGACGGGGCCACGGCCCGCGTCGTCTTCAAGGCCCCCGAGGGCCAGAAGGTGACCGACACGGCGCACAAGGCCGTCGTCGACGAGACCGTCGCCGCGCTGAAGTCCGGCTCGGACCAGATCGTCTCGGTCGCCGACCCGTACACCGCGCACGCCGTCTCGCAGGACGGCTCCACGGCCTACGTCTCCGTCGCCTACAAGGTCAACGCGATGGAGCTGACCGACGAGACCCGCGAGGCGCTCACCCAGGCCGGCCACAACGCGCAGGGCAAGGGGCTGACCGTCGAGGTCGGCGGTGACGCCCTCCAGACGATGCCGGAGCAGGGCGCGAGCGAGGCCATCGGCATCGTCCTCGCCGGCGTCGTGCTCGTCCTCACCTTCGGCTCGCTCGTCGCGGCCGGCCTCCCGCTGCTCACCGCGATCATCGGCGTCGGCATCGGCGTCTCGTCGATCACGGCGCTCGCGAACGTCCTGGACCTCGGCACCACCACCTCGACCCTCGCGTCGATGATCGGCCTCGCCGTCGGCATCGACTACGCCCTCTTCATCGTCTCCCGCTACCGGTCGGAGCTGGCCGACGGGCGCGAGAGGGAGGACGCGGCGGGCCGCGCGGTCGGCACGGCGGGCTCGGCGGTCGTCTTCGCCGGACTCACCGTCGTCATCGCCCTCGTCGGCCTGGCCGTCGTCAACATCCCGATGCTGACGAAGATGGGCTGGGCCGCCGCCGCCACGGTCGTCATCGCCGTACTGATCGCCCTCACCCTGATCCCGGCGATGCTGGGCTTCGCGGGGGACAAGGTCGTCGGCCGCAAGCGGCGCAAGGGCACCGCGAAGGTCAGCGACAAGCCCAACGGCGGCACCCGCTGGGCCCGGTTCGTCATCCGCCGCCCCCTGATGGTGCTGCTCGTCGGCGTCATCGGCCTCGGCGCGATCGCCGTGCCCGCCGCCTCCCTGGAGCTGGGCCTGCCGGACGACGGCGTCAAGCCGACCTCCACCAGCGAGCGCCGGGCGTACGACACGCTGTCGGACGGCTTCGGCGCCGGCTTCAACGGCCCGCTGCTCGTCGTCGTCGACGGCGACAAGGCCACCGCGGACAAGACGGTCTCCACGATCAAGGGCCTCCAAGGCTGGGCGGCGGTCACCCCGGCGACCCCGAACAAGGCCGGCGACGCGGCGATGATCACGGTGGTCCCGAAGGACCGCCCGTCCTCGCTCGCCACCGAGGACCTGGTCCACGACATCCGGGACGCCACCGGCGACGAGGTCCTCGTCACCGGCGCCACCGCGATGAACATCGACTTCTCGCAGAAGATGAACGACGCGCTCATGCCTTATCTGGCACTCGTCGTCGGACTCGCCTTCCTGCTCCTGACGGTGGTCTTCCGGTCGATCCTCGTCCCGCTCAAGGCGGCCCTCGGCTTCCTGCTCTCGGTCGTCGCGGCCCTCGGCGCGGTCGTCGCGGTCTTCCAGTGGGGCTGGCTCGGCAGCCTCTTCGGGGTCGAGCAGACCGGCCCGATCATGTCGATGATGCCGATCTTCATGGTGGGTGTCGTCTTCGGTCTCGCGATGGACTACGAGGTCTTCCTCGTGACCCGCATGCGGGAGGCGTACGTCCACGGGGAGCGGCCCGGCGAGGCGATCGTGACCGGCTTCCGGCACAGCGCCCGGGTGGTCGTCGCCGCGGCGGTCATCATGATCGCGGTCTTCTCCGGCTTCATCGGCATGGACGACCAGATGATCAAGATGATCGGCTTCGGTCTCGCCGTCGCGGTCCTCTTCGACGCCTTCGTGGTCCGTATGGCGATCGTGCCGGCCGTGCTCGCGCTCCTCGGCCGCAAGGCCTGGTGGCTGCCGAAGTGGCTGGACAAGGTCCTGCCGAACGTGGACGTGGAGGGCGAGGGTCTCGCCGCGTCGACGGGCAAGGGCGCGTCCGCGAAGCCGGACCTCGTCAAGGCCTGACAACCGGCTCCACCCGTTACGCCGTCAGTGTGTCGTCAGCGACGTACTGGCGGCGTACGTGTGCCGGAGGAACCGGAGCAGGGCGGCGGTGTCGAACTGGACGACCTCGACCCCGTCGTCCTTGTGGAACTCGACGACCGTCTGCACCCGGCCGCAGGGCCACACCTCGATGTCGCCGCGGCGGGTCGGGGTGCGCAGGCCCGTTTCGAGCAGCGCGCGCGGGAAGGACCACTCGACGTCGCCGGGGAAGACGAAGCGGACGGTCGCGGGGGAGCGGTCGGCGTCGTAGCGAAGGGTCACGGGGACGGGCCGGGAGAGCGGGGCGTCGCTGATGATCCGCCCCTTGGCATGGTCGTCGACTGCGTGCTCGTCTACGGCGGCCATCGCGCACTCCTTTGTTTTGTCCTGCTATGAGCCAATGTGTCACTTCTTCCCGCCCCGTGCGCGGGCCATGCGCCGCCTACCCTGTGACGTGTGACCCATGCGCTCTTGCAAGTAGTTCGCAAGAAGGCTCATCATTCGGGACGTGCATGTACCTGATGGATTCATCAACGCCCCCGTATCGGCGGCGGCCGGTGTCGTCGCCGCCGGCGCCGTGGCGATCAGCCTGCGCGGGGCCCGCCGTGAACTTGGGGGCACCTCCCGTGCCGGAGGCTACGGGGGAGAACGGACGGCGCCGCTGGCCGGGCTCGTCGCGGCCTTCGTCTTCGCCGTGCAGATGCTGAACTTCCCGGTCGCCGCCGGGACCAGCGGACACCTGCTCGGCGGCGCGCTCGCCGCGATACTCGTCGGCCCGTGGACCGGCGTCCTGTGCATCGCGGTCGTCCTGCTGATGCAGGGCATCCTCTTCGCCGACGGCGGCCTCACCGCCCTCGGCGTGAACATCACGGTCATGGGCGTCGTCACGGTCGTCGTCGCGTACGCGCTCTTCCGCGGCCTCGTCCTCGTCCTGCCGCGCACCCGCCGCTCGGTGACCGTGGCCTCCTTCGTCGCCGCGCTCGTCTCCGTACCGGCCGCGGCCGCCGCCTTCACCCTGATCTACGCGATCGGCGGCACGACCGACGTACCGCTCCCCAAGGTCCTGACGGCCATGGTCGGCGTGCACGTCCTCATCGGCGTCGGCGAGGCCGTCATCACGATGCTGACCGTCGGCGCGGTCATCGCCGTCCGCCCCGACCTCGTCCACGGCGCGCGCGGCCTGACCGCCCCGCTCAAGCTCCGCGTCGACGGCGAGCTGGTCGACGCGGCGGCCCCGGCCCCCGTCGCCGCCGCGGGCTCCCCGAGGAAGCTGTGGATCGGTGGCGTCGTCACCGCGCTCGTCCTCGCCGGCTTCGTCTCCTTCTACGCCTCCGCCAGCCCCGACGGCCTGGAGAAGGTCGCCGCCGACCAGGGCATCGACGCCAAGGCCGAGGAGCACGCCGCCGCCGGCTCGCCGCTCGCCGACTACGGCGTCAAGGACGTCGACGACGCCCGCCTCTCCGGCGGCCTGGCCGGCGCCATCGGCGTGGGCGCGACCCTCGCCGTCGGCACGGGCGCCTTCTGGTTGGTGCGCCGCCGGCGTACGAACCAGGAAGCCGCGGCGGTCTGACGTGGGAGCCGGGCACGCCCACAGGCTCTACCGGCACGCGCACTCGCCGGTGCACGCGCTGCCCCCGCACACCAAGCTCGCGGCCGTCCTCGGCTTCGTCGTGGTCGTCGTCTCGACACCCCGCGAGGCCGTCTGGGCCTTCGCCCTCTACGCCCTGCTCCTCGCGGTCGTGGCGGCGAAGGCCCGGATCCCGGCCGGCTTCCTGCTGAAGCGGCTGCTCATCGAGGTGCCGTTCGTCGCGTTCGCGCTGCTCATGCCCTTCGTGGTGCCCGGCGAGCGGACCACCGTCCTCGGGGTGTCCCTCAGCGTCCCCGGCCTGTGGGGCGCCTGGAACGTCCTCGCCAAGGGCACCCTCGGCGTCGCCGCGTCCGTGCTCCTCGCCTCCACCACCGAGCTGCGCGCCCTGCTCCTCGGCCTCCAGCGGCTGAGGCTGCCCCCGCTGCTCGTCCAGATCGCCTCGTTCATGATCCGGTACGGCGACGTCATCACCGACGAGATGCGCCGCATGTCCGTCGCCCGCCGCTCGCGCGGCTTCGAGGCGCGGGGCGTCCGCCACTGGGGCGTCCTCGCCAAGTCCGCCGGCGCGCTCTTCATCCGCTCGTACGAGCGCGGGGAACGCGTCCACCTCGCCATGATCAGCCGCGGCTACACCGGCACCATGCCGGTCATCGACGAGGTGACCGCCACCCGCGCCCAGTGGACGTACGCCGCCGCGCTGCCGCTCACCGCACTCCTGATCTGCCTCCTGGGACGGACCCTGTGACGACTCCCCCCTCGCTCGAGGTCCGTGGCCTCGCGTACGCCTACCCCGACGGCCACCAGGCCCTCTTCGGCGTGGACCTGACCGTCGGGCGCGGCGAGCGGGTCGCGATCCTCGGCCCCAACGGCGCCGGCAAGACGACCCTCGTCCTTCACCTCAACGGCATCCACACCGGCGGCGCGGGCACGGTCACCGTCGCCGGGCTCCCGGTCGGCAAGAAGCACCTCGCGGAGATCCGGCGCAAGGTCGGGATCGTCTTCCAGGACCCCGACGACCAGCTCTTCATGCCGACCGTCCGCGAGGACGTGGCCTTCGGCCCGGCGGCCGCGGGCCTCCGGGGCGCCGAGCTCGAGGCCGTCGTGCGGAAGGCCCTCGAACGGGTCGGCATGGCGGAGTTCGCGGACCGGCCGCCGCACCACCTCTCCTTCGGGCAGCGCCGCCGGGTCGCCGTGGCCACCGTCCTCGCGATGGAGCCGGAGATCCTCGTCCTCGACGAACCGTCGTCCAACCTGGACCCGGCCTCGCGCCGCGAGCTCGCCGACGTCCTCCGCTCCCTCGACGTCACCGTCCTCATGGTCACCCACGACCTGCCGTACGCCCTGGAGCTCTGCCCGCGCGCGGTGATCCTCAGCGAGGGCGTCATCGCCGCCGACGGGCGGACCGGCGACATCCTCGCCGACGAGGAGCTGATGGCCCGCCACCGCCTGGAGCTGCCGTTCGGCTTCGTGCCGAGCTCGGTCGCCTGACCCGCCTGCCCCGCCCCGGAATCCGCCTTTCATGGGCGGCGTTGCACCATGGAGGGTCGGAGCAACGAGTGAGGGAGTGGGGACGTGGACGTCCAGGGCACGGTGGCGGCGGGCTGGGAGCCGGTCAGGGACGCGTTCCTGCGCAACTTCGAGCAGCGCGGCGAGCGCGGGGCGGCCGTCGCCGTCCACCGCGACGGCCAGAAGGTCGTCGACCTGTGGGCGGGCACGCGTGACGTGGACGGTACGGCTCCGTGGGCCTCGGACACCGCCCAGGTCGTCCGCTCGGCCACCAAGGGCGTCGCCGCCGCCGTACCCCTGCTCCTGCACCAGCGCGGCCTGCTCGACCTGGACGCCCCCGTCGCCACGTACTGGCCGGAGTTCAAGGCGGCGGGCAAGGACCGGGTGACCGTGCGGCAGCTCCTCGCGCACCGGGCGGGCCTGCCCGTCCTGGACCGGCCGCTCACCCTCGCCGAGGCGATCGACCTGCCGACCGCGACCGGCGCGATCGCCGCCCAGGCCCCCGTCTGGGAGCCCGGCACCGCCCACGGCTACCACGCCCACACCTTCAGCTGGCTGCTCTCCGGCCTCGTCCACCGCGTCACCGGCCGCACCATCGGCCGCTGGGTCGCCGAGGAGATCACCGGCCCCCTCGGCCTCGACCTGTGGATCGGGCTCCCCGAGGCGGAGGCCCACCGGGTCGGCCGCCTCGGCCCCGTCGAGGAGATCGACCCGCCCGGCGGCGGCGCCCTCAAGCTCCGCCCCAAGCGCTCCGTGAGCGAGGCCTACCGGGACCCCGACTCCCTCACCCGGCGCGCCTTCGGGGTCATCGAGCCCAAGCCCGACGAGAACGACCCCGTCTACCGGGCCGCCGAACTGCCCGGCTCCGCGGGCGTCGCCACCGCCCGCGCGCTCGCCCGCTTCTACGCGGCGACCCTCGGTCCCGTCGACGGCGCCGAGCGCCTCTTCGCCCCGGCGACGCTCACCCTGGCCCGTACGGAGGAGTCGGCGGGACCGGACAAGGTGCTGCTCGTCGGCACCCGCTTCGGCCTCGGCCACATGCTGCACGGACCGGCCTCCCCGCTCCTCGGCCCGTCCTCCTTCGGCCACCCCGGCCGCGGCGGCTCCCTCGGCTTCGCCGACCCCGAGTCCGGGATCGCCTTCGGGTACGTCACCAACGGCATGCGGAAGACGGTCACGGCCGACCCGCGCGCCCAGGCCCTGGTGCGGGCGGTGCGGTCGGTCGTGGACCTGACATTCTGATCCGTCGCCCGGGGGGTGCGGGGGCGCGTGGCCAGTACCTTGTGCGGGCTCACTGACCAGTGGGCGGGCCCATTGACCAGTGGGCAGGCACGGGGGTGCAGGTGAGCGAGATTCCGTCGCGACGACCGTTCGACGGCATGAAGAACAGCGTGACGAACAGCGTGACGAACAGCGTCACGCACGACATCAGGCGCGACGTCACGCACGAGGACACGGACAGCGTCAGGCACGAGGTCGCGCACAGCGTCAGACACGGCGTCACGCGGGACGTCACGCACAGCGTCCCGCACGCCGGGACACGCTGCGTCTCGCTGCGGATCGCGAGCAGCCGGCTCTGGGAGATCCACGGCAGCATCGCGCTGCTCTCGGCGCACCAGGGCCTCGTGCCGTGGCCGTACGCGAACTGGGCGAAGGCCGCCCGCCGTTCGCTGAGCCGCTCCGAGGTGACCATCCCGGGCTGGCTCGTCCACCTCTTACGTACCGGAGCGAGGACCCTGCCGTCGTTCCTCCTCACCGTCCCGGCCACGGACGGACCGGACCTGGCCGAGGAGCTCGCGCCCCTCGCGTCGGTCTCCCCGGCCCGGGCCCGCGCGGAGCTCGACCAGCGCTTCCCGCACGGCGTGCCCGCCGAGGTGCGCCCGCTGTACGCGGACCCGGCGGCCCGCGTCGCCGAACTCCGCGCCTTCCTTCCCCGGTACTGGCACGCCGCCCTGGCCCCGTACGCGGCGGCCCTGCGGGCGGCGACGGAGGAGGACGTCGTGCGCCGCGCCCGCACGCTGGCCACGCGCGGCCCGGAGGCGCTCCTGGACACGGTGGGCGGGATCGCGGTGCCCGGCGGGGTCGCCGTGCCCGGCGTGATGGCCGTGTCCGGCGTCTCCCGACTCGTCCTCGTACCCCTGCTGTTCGGCCGCGGAACGCCCTTCTTCACCTCGGCCCCCGACGGCTCCGCGGCCGCCCTGTCCTACCCGGTCGAAGGGGCCGCCGTCCTCGTCGGGGAGGCGACGCCCGAGCGGCGCGCCGACGAGCCCGCGCGCGGCGACCGGCTGGAGATCCTGATCGGCCGCAGCCGGGCCGCCGTCGTCCGGGCCCTCGTGGCGCCCACGACGACCTCGGACCTCGCGACGGCCCTCGGCCTCGCCCCGAGCACGGTCTCCCAGCACCTGACGGCGCTGGTGGCCGCGGGCGTGGCACGGCGGCGCAGGGCGGGCGTGCGCGTGCTGTACGAACTGGACCGGCCGGGTCTGGTCCTGCTCCGGCACGTGGACCATGGGCGTGGGACGCCGCCGGCCCGCTGACCGGCGCCAGTAGGGTCATCTCGGGATCAACTCGCCGTACACGTACATCGTTTGCAACAGGAGAGAACGCATGTCCCAGGAAACGTACGAGAAGCTGGTCGCCCTGCTCGACGAGCGCGGCGCCGCCTACCGCGTGGTGGAGCACGCACCCGAGGGCGCCACCGAGGCCGTCAGCGCCCTGCGGGGGCACGAGCTCGCCCAGGCGGCCAAGTGCATCATCGCGATGGTCAAGATCGGCAAGAAGGAGAAGCGGTTCGCGCTGGTCGTCGTCCCCGGCGACAGGCGGATCGACCTCGCGGCGGTGAAGGCGCTGTACGGCGGCACCTACGTCTCCTTCGCCTCCCCGGAGATCGCCGAGGAGCTCGCGGGCTCGGAGAGCGGCACGATCCTGCCGTTCGCCTTCGACGAGCGCCTGGAGCTGCTCGTCGACCCGGACCTCCTGACGCACGAGGAGTTCTACTTCAACGCCGCGCGGCTCGACCGCTCGATCGCCCTCGCGAGCGAGGACTACAGGGCGATCGCGGAGCCGCGCGTGGAGCGGGTGTCCAGCAGCTGACGGGCGCCGTCACGCCATGGCGGGCGTCAGCGCGAGCGCCATCCCCAGACCGACGAGCACGGTCCCGATGACCTTGTTGAGCACGGTCTGGCGCTGCAACAGCCGGGACCGCAGGCTCTGGTTGGAGAAGAGGAGCGCGGCGAGCGCGAACCAGACCAGGTGGGCGAACGACATGAAGAGGCCGTAGCCGACCTGCTGGAAGACGGGGGTGTCGGCGCTGACGACCTGCGTGTACGTGCTCAGCACGAACAGCATCGTCTTGGGGTTGAGCGCGTTCGTCAGGAAGCCGGTGCGCAGCGCGCTCGCCTTCGAGAGGCCGCCGCCGCCCGACAGGTCGATGTCCACCTCCGTCTTGGTGACGAACGTCTTGTACCCGATGTACACGAGATAGGCGGCGCCGATCAGTTTCATCGCCGTGAAAAGCATCGGGGTCCGGGAAACCAGAAGCCCCACGCCCAGCATCGTGTAAGTGACGTGGACGAGAACGCCCAGGGCAATTCCGACGGCGGCGAGAACGCCGGCCGTCCGCCCGTACAAATAGCTGTTGCGGACGGTCATCGCGAAATCCGCGCCGGGGCTGATGACAGCCAGAATGGTGATGACCGCCACGGCGATGAGCTGACCCATGTACCCGTCTTCCCGTCTTCTCACTCAAGGGGTGCGCGGGCAGGGGGCCGGCGGCGCGCCTTCGCGGACGCCGGCCCCCCGCCCGCGTCTGACATCAGGGCTTGTGACGGTAGGTCACGACCAGCACGTCGCGCGAGGCCGGGGCGGCGGAATCGATCTGCTCGATGGGCGAGACGCCGTGGAAGACCCGCTCGTCGTTGACGAGCGCCAGGTCGAGGGGGTCGGTCAGGGCGAACTTCTCCACCGGCTCCTTGTCCAGGTTGAAGACGGTGCTCTCGCCGCCGGTGGCGTTGGAGCGGCCGATCATCGCCATCAGGACGAAGGTGACGCCGTCGCGGTGGACGCCCTCGGGCGTGGGCAGGCCGACCTCTTCGCCGTCGACCTCGATGCGGAACTGGTGGGCCTCGATGTGCCACGCGGAGTACGGGGCGAGCCGGCCGAAGATGTCGCAGCCCAGGGTCACCAGGCTGTCCATCGTGGCGCCGCGCAGGGTCGCGTCCTCGAACGGCTCGTAGTGCCGGGCGACGCCGCCGTTGAGGTTGTTGTAGTCGAGCCCCTGGTAGTGCGGCTGGTGGGCCTCGACGCGGTAGTCGGCGCTCGACCGGGGCGCGCTCAGCGTGGCGTGCCGGCGGCGGCGGTAGCGCCCGCCGTCCGCCATGTAGCTGTCGAGCGGCATCCGGCCCCAGCTGTCACGGAAGGGCTCCAGGTCGTCGAGCGCGCTTCCGGATCGCTGGAGGAGAAGCTGCCTGACCTTCTCGCCGGAGCGGAGGTCAAAGCTCCGGGAAGAAAGGGATTCGCATATTTCCTCTACTCCGGATTCGTACGTCGAAGACATTGTTCCCCCTGTGTCTACGTGGTCATCGGCGGTATTGATCGTGGTATTCGTGCCGGGTGCGTGTCAAAGTCTTTCGGCGGTGGCCGAATTGCCGGAACCCCGCTTTGTTAACGGAATGTTGCGGGCGGACGGTGCGATGGGTAGGGGAAGACCCATGGATCCCAGGGAACACGCGGAACACGCGGAACGCTTCGACGGGTACGCGGTACTGATCACGGGCGCGGCGCGCGGCATCGGCGCGGCCACCGCGCGGCGCCTCACGGCGGAGGGCGCGCGGGTGCTCGTCACGGACATCGACGAGGACGAGGCCGCGCGTACCGCCGCCGAACTGCCCGGAGCGGTGGCGCTGTACTGCGACGTCGGCGACCGGGCGTCGGTGGAGGCGGCCGTGGCGTACGCGGTGGAGACCTTCGGCGGGCTCGACGTCCTCGTCAACAACGCCCTCGCCCCCGTCGCCCCCGACCGGGACCGCTTCGAGGACGAACCGGACGGCGGCTGGGCGGGCCAGCTCGACGTGACGCTGATGGGCGCGGTCCGCTGCTCCCGGGCGGCGCTGCCGCACCTCGCGGCGGCGGGCGGGCGCGGGGCGATCGTCACGATCGGCTCGGTCAACGCCGAGGTGGACTTCGGCAACCACGCCTACAGCGCGGCCAAGGCGGGCCTGGCCTCGCTGACCCGGACGCTGGCGGGCGACGCGGCGCCGCGCGGTGTCCGCGTCAACCAGATCAACCCGGGGACGATCGCGACGACGGCCTGGGCGGGCAAGGAGGCCGAACTCGCGGCCCTGGCGGACCGCGTCTACCCCCTGGGCCGCGTCGGCACCCCGGAGGACGTGGCGGCGGCCGTCGCGTTCCTCGCGTCGCGTGACGCGTCCTGGATCACGGGCACGGTCCTGCGGGTCGACGGCGGACTGCTGGCGGTGAACACGCACTTCGCGGAGGTCCTGGCGGACTGAGAACTTCTTCGACCGGGGACGCAACCTCGGGAGGTGCCACACGTCTGGTGGGTTGAAGGCGCCCTTCGGACCACATCCCACCTCCTCACCTGGAGAACGTCATGAACCGCAACCCCCGCCGCATCCTGGGCGCCGTAGCCGGTGCCGCGCTGCTCCTGGGCGGTGCCTTCACCGCGCAGGCCGTCGCCGACTCGGGCGCGCAGCCGGCGCCGGCGCCGAAGGTCGTCACCCCGGCGGAGGCGGCCTCGCAGTCCGCCTCGCAGTCCGCCTCGCAGTCGGCCCCGCAGCCGGCGTCGAAGCCGGTCGTGGTGAAGCCGGGCACGGCTTCCTCCGACGCCGGCGAGAAGGGTGTTCCGGCCATGAAGTCGGTGCCCGCGGAGACCGCCCCCCGCGTGATCAGCCCGGGCAAGTAACCCAGGAGCGAGGGCGGGCCGGCCCACCAAGGCCCGGCCCGCCCACCCCACCCCCCTTGCCCCGCAACGGATCGAGCGAGACATGCAGTACGCGATGGCCGCGGCGCCGCCCTGGTGGTCCCGGCTGCTGGCCCGTGTGTCCGGGACCGGCACAGGGTCCGGGGGCGGGGCGCTGGTACGGGAACTCCGCCCGCGCGCACGGGTCGCGCCGTACGACGACCGGCCGCCGACGCTGACCGACCTGTACAGGGCCCGCCGGCTCGACATGGTGCGACTGGCCCTCTTCCTCGTCGACGACCTGTACACGGCCGAGGACGTGGTCCAGGACGCGTTCGCCGCGGTCTGCCGGTCGTACGGCACCTCACTGGACGGCCTCCAGGACCCGGGGGCGTACCTGCACACCGCCGTGGTCAACGCGGCCCGTTCCGTCCTGCGCCGCCGTCGTACGGCCCGCGGCTACACCCCGCCCCATCAGCCGGCGAGCGCCCCGGTGGACGAGGGCCTCCTCCTGGCGGAGGAACACCGCCACGTCCTCGACGCGCTGGCGCGACTCACCGCCCGCCAGCGCGAGGTCCTGGTCCTCCGCTACTGGTCGGAACTGACCGAGGCGCAGATAGCCCAGACCCTCGGCCTGTCCCGAGGCACGGTGAAGTCCACGGCGAGCCGGGCCCTGGACGCCCTGGAGAAGAGACTGGAGGCGTCCCGATGACCCCCCGCACCCCCGCCGAAGACCACCAGCACCACGCCACGACGGAGACCCGGCTCAGAGCGGCCCTGACGGCCCGCGCGGCCCAGGTGACCCTCCAGGACCTCCGCCGCGAGAACCCCCCGCAGGGCCGCACCTGGACGGCCCGAGCCCTGTACGGCCCCGGCCTCGCCGCACTGGCCGCGGCGGCGGCGGTCTGCCTCCTGTACCTGCTCCCGGGCGGCCCCCTGGCCCCCGCCCCGGTCCAGCCGGCCGGCCCCCCGGGCATCACGGACCCGGCACCGCCGACGCCGGCCCCGACGACTCCCTCGCCGGCCGGGGAGCCGAGGGTCGTCAGACCGTCGGACTGACGGGCCCCGAGGTGAGTCCTCGTCCCGCGACGGCCTAGCCTCTGCTGGTCCGCCCGGCCCGGGCGGTTCAGGAGAGGGGTGGTTCATGCGACAGCGGGGAGCGGGCGGCGGACTGAGGTTCGCGGCCTGGGTACTGGTACCGCTCGGGCTGGTCCTGGCCGTGGGAGGCATCGGGTACTTCTTCGCGAACTACCAAGGGGCCACTGTCATGGGCGAGTCGATGGTGCCCACGTACAGCCCGGGCGAGCGGCTGGTCGTCGAACGGATCGACACGGACGAGATACGCAGAGGCGACGTGGTCCTCGTCCTCGTGCCCGACCGCTATCAGGACCGGCCGGTCCTGCAACGGGTCATCGGGACGGGCGGCGATCACGTGGTGAGCGACGGGGACCGGATCACGGTGGACGGGCAGCCGATCGACGAACCGTACGTACGACGCGACGGCATGAACCCGGCGACCCCACCGTACGAGGCGCGGATCCCGGACGGACGGTTGTTCCTGCTGGGGGACAACCGGGGGAACTCGTACGACTCGCGGTTCTTCCTCGGCGACCAGTCGGGCAGCGTCGCGGCGACGGGGGTGCTCGGGCGCGTACAGGACAGCGTCGCCGTGCCGGTGACGTGCGGGACGCTCGGAGTCCTCGGGACCGTGCTGGCGCTGATCGGCACCGGTCTGGGAATCGGCGGGTACGCGGCGGGCCGGAGCGCCCGACGACGCCTCGCGGCCGCGCCGCCGTGGCACGGCGTCAGCAGCTGACGAGCCGGCCGGCCGGGGCCTCCCCAGGGGGCTGGGCCGGCGCCCGGCTCCGACCTACAGCCGCTCGGCCTTCACGGCCCCGACGAACGACGCCCAGGCGTCCGCCTCGAAGAAGAGACACGGTCCGACGGGGGCGGTCTTGCTGTCGCGTACGGCAGTTCCGTCTACGGCGGTGGCGGCCGTCTCGACGCAGTCGCCCTGCTGATCCGAGAAGGACGACTTGCGGAAAGCGCTGACGATCTCAGGTGTCACTTTGCCTCTTCCATCTGGTCCGGGAAGCCGCCCAGGCTCTGTCGGATGCGCTCCGCGCTCTCCTCGGCGGACATCGCCGCCGAGCGTAGTAGATCGAAAACGTTGACGTAGGCGGCGAGATCCTCGGGGGCCTCGACGACGGTCGTGTGGGCGGCGGTGCGCACCGCCACGGCCTCGACGTTGGGTTCGATGCCGAACGAGAAGGCGACGAACGCACCGGACATCCCCGCTGCCTTGCTCGCCGCCGCCGGCAGGATCTGCACGGTGACGTTCTGGTGCTGTCCGGCGTCGAGCAGGCGGCGGAGCTGGCCGTCGCGGACGGCCGGATCGTGGCGGAGCGCCGCTATGGCGGGCTCCCAGATGATGGCGGTGAAGTGGACCCCGCCCTCCTCGATCCTCCGCTGACGCTCCTGGCGGACCTTGACGAGCTGGGCGATGCGTTCCGCCGGGATGAAGCTGGGGCCGGAGGAGATCACCGACTCCGCGTACTCCGGAGTCTGCAACAGCCCGGGAATCAGCGAGGGTTCCCACGATCGGATGTAGGTCGAGTCGCTTTCGAGGGTGATGTGGTCCGCGTAGTCCGGGCGCAGGGTCTCCTGGTAGTCGAGCCACCAGCCGCGTTGGTTGCTCGCGCGCGCCAGTTCCTCCAGCCTGCGTCGCTCGGCCTCGTCCTGGACCCCGTAGCAGTCGAGGAGCGTCCGCACCTCCAGAGCGGAGGCGGAGACTTGTCCGCTCTCGAGCCGGCTGACCTTGGTCACCGACCTCAGGATGGCCTCGGCCGCAACCGACTGGTCGACACCGGCTGCCTCCCGAAGGCGCTTGAGGGCGGAGCCGAGCCGTCGGCTGCGGACCGTCGGCTTCCCACCTGCGGGCATGTCGTCCCCTCTCAACGTGACTTCCAGTGTGCCGCTTTGGGGCAAAGCGGAGCCAGCCTGGACCCCCGCTGGAGCGGTCCGCAAATTTGCGAGAGGCCTACTTGCGGCGACGACCCCGGCACCTCTAGCTTGATGACGTGACGTACCGCACATGCTTCATCGCGGTACGTGATCTTGGTGGTGTGTCGACGGCGAGCGACAGCCGCCCGGCAGCCGATGCCGGAATCCCCGGTGAAGGCAGACCCCCGCGACCGTGCGACCGGTCCGGGGGCGTGGCCAACGCTTCGAAGGAGCGTCAACATGCGTAACCCTAGCGTCCGCCTTGTCGGACTGGTCCTGCGGCTGTTACTGCCCCCGTCGGGGCGGCGGCGTCTGGTCGGGGCTCCGCCCCCGCCCGTGCGCCGGTGCGCCACCCGAGCCGCAACTGCCGGGGCCCGTGCCCGCGTTGTTCCTCTCCGGGGTGAGGGCAGTCGACTCGTACGTCCCTACCTCGACGCGCACGAGACCACGCGGGCCCAGCGCCACCGCCGGCGGGCCTTGTGGTGGGCCACGCGCGGCGTCGACGTCGGGCCGCGGCGGATCCACGGCGTGGAGGTGGCGTGATGGGATCCGTGCCCGACGAGGCCGTCGTGCTGCGCTGGCGCCACACCGCCCGCAGCGTCCCGCTCGCACGGCGCGAGCTGCGCCGCGTACTCGCCCGGTGGGAGTGGGCGGCCGTCGAGGACGCCGCCTCGCTCGTGCTCTCCGAGCTGCTGACGAACGCCGTCCGGCACGGCCACGTACCCGGCCGGGAGGTCGAGACCCACTTCGCCCGAGTGCCCGGCGACCGGCTCCGCATCGAGGTCCACGACGCCTCCGAACGGCGGCCGTTGATGGCGTTGCCCGACACCGGAGGCGACGGCGGGTGGGGGCTGCCCCTCGTCGACACCCTCGCCGCCAAGTGGGGTGTCTGCGACCGCCCCGGGACGGGAAAGCTGGTGTGGGCTGAGCTTGCCGTGGAGGGGGAGTCGGATGCGTCGTGAGGGAATGGCGTTAGGCCGCGTGGCGGGGCCGTACCACCGGGGGGCGCGGCGGCCCAGGCTCTGGGCGTTACGGGCCGACCGTACCGGCAGCGGGCCGATCACCGAGGCCGAGTGCACCACGTGCCATGACGGTTCCGGCGCGGCGGACGACGGCCGCGGGCCCGCCGTCTGGTGTCTGACCCATGCCGAGGAGACCGGTCACACCGGCTTCCGTCGCATCCGTACCGACTTCTTCCGCGCGACTTCGTCGGTGTCCAGCGACGGCGGCGGTACCTGCTGAGGGCGTTTCCGGTTGCCAACCTAGGGCCTCTAGTTTAAAACTAGGGGTCCTAGGCTGATGTGGAGGGCGCATGGTGCGGGCAGGGCTGACGGCGGATCGAGTGACGGCCGAGGCCGCCGAGCTGGCGGACGAGGTGGGTCTCGACCAGGTGACCATGTCGCAGGTGGCGCGGCGGCTGGGCGTGAAGGACGCGAGCCTCTACGCGCACGTCCGCGGCCTGGAGGACCTGCGCGGACGGATCGCCCTGCTGGCGGCGGACGAGAAGACCCTCCGTATCGCGGAGGCGACTGCCGGGCGGTCGGGCAAGGACGCGCTGGTCGCCTTCGCCGACGCCTGGCGCGCGTACGCCCACGAGCACCCGGGCCGCTACACGGCGACGCAGATCCCGATCCGGATCGATCCCGAACTCGCCGCGAAGGCGCCGGGACCGCGGCGCGCGGTCGAGCTGACCTACGGCATGCTGCGCGGCTACCGGCTGGCCGAACCGGACCTGACGGACGCCGTCCGGCTGCTGCGCAGCACGTTCCACGGGTTCGTCGCCCTGGAGGCCGCGGGCGGCTTCGGGCACGAGCGTCCGCCACAGCGGTCCTGGGTCCGCGCCCTCGACGCCCTGCACACCCTCCTGGAGCACTGGCCCGCGTCCCGAGAAGGAGACTCCGCATGACCGACCCGACCACCGGCAGCCTGCGCGTGAACGGCGCGACCCTGCACTACGAGGTGCGCGGTCACGGCCCGCTCCTGCTGCTGATCCCCGGCGGGGCGGGCGGCGCGGCCGCCTTCGACGGCATCGCCGACAGCCTGGCCGCCACGTACACGGTCGCCACCTACGACCCGCGCGGGATGTCCCGGAGCGTCCTGGACGACCCCGAGGCCGAGCAGAGCGTGCCGGAACACGCCGACGACGCGTACCGCCTGCTGGAACTGCTCTCGCCCGGTGAGCCCGCCCGGGTGTTCGGCGCCAGCTCGGGCGCCATCGCCGCCCTGCACCTGCTCGCCGCCCATCCCGAACGCGTCGCACGCGTCGTGGCGCACGAGCCCCCGGCGGTCATGGTCCTGCCGGACGCCTCCGACCACCGCGCGTTCATCGCGCGCGTGTCGGAGACGTTCCGCACGCAGGGGCTCAGGCCGGCGATGGCGGTGTTCGCGGCGGGACTGGCGAAGGACGGGGACGCCCCTGGACGGAAGACCGAGGCCGAGACAGAGACCCCGGCCGAGCCCCAGCCCGAGGCCGGGACCCAGCCCCAGGCCGGGACCCAGCCCCAGCCCCAGCCCCCGACCGAGCTTCCGCCGGAGGCGGCGGCGAGGGCCGAGCAGACGATGGCCAACCTGCCGTACTTCGTCGGACGCATCGTTCCCGGCTTCATGTCCTACACCCCGGCCATGGGGCGGCTGGAGACTCTGTCGGACCGGCTCGTGCTCGGCGCCGGCCAGGACTCACCGGGCGAACTGGCCCACCGTTCGGCCGCCTTCATGGCCGAACGGCTCGGCCTGGAGCTCCTGCGCTTCCCCGGCGGGCACGTCGGTTCGACCACGCATCCCGACCGGTTCGGCGAGGTCCTCACCAAGGCGTTCCATCCCTAAGAGGCGTCACCCGGCCTGAAGCATCAGGCCGATGCCGATGGCCATCAGGCCCGCCGCCGCGACCCGCGGCCCGCCGAAGCGTTCCTTGAAGAAGAGCGCGCCGATCGCCGCGCCCACGATGATCGAGGACTCGCGGAGCGCCGCGATCGGGGCCAGCGGCGCCTTCGTCTGGGCCCACAGGACGAGCGCGTACGCCGAGACGGAGAGGAGCGCGCCGACGAGGCCCAGGCCCGCGTACGGGCGGAGTCGGGGAAGGAGGGCCGCCCGCCGCGTCCACAGGGCGTACGCGGGGATCACCAGGCCCTGGAGGATCATCAGCCACGCGATGTAGCCGAGCGACGTGCCGGAGGCGCGGACGCCGACGCCGTCGACGACCGTGTAGAGCGCGATCGACAGGCCCGTCGCGCCGGCGGCGAGCAGCGCCGGCCAGTGCGGGCGGCTGTCCTTGCCCCGGATGCCCCACAGGGCGAGGCCCGTCAGGCCCGCGCACGCCACCGCCACCCCGAGCAACTGCCAGCCGCCCGGCACCTCGTCGAGGAGGACCGCCGCGAGGACGGTCACGACGAGCGGGGCCGTACCGCGGGCGATCGGATACATCTGCCCGAAGTCGCCCAGCGTGAACGAGCGCATCAGCAGGGCGTAGTAGCCGATGTGGAGGAGCGCGGAGGAGACGAGGTACGGCCAGGCGCCCGCCGCCGGGAGCGGCACGAAGACGGCCGTGACCAGGCCGATCAGCGCCCCGCCGCCGGAGATCAGCGTGAAGGAGAGCAACTGCTCCTTGATGTGGTGCGCGATCGCGTTCCAGCTCGCGTGCGTGACGGCGGCGACGAGGACCGCGAGGGTGACGAGCGGTGTCACGCCGAGGTCTCGCGCACGTCCACGAGGGTGGCGCCGGCGTGGGCGACCAGCGTCTTCGGGTCCAGCGCGAAGACCGTGCGGGGGGTGCCCGCCGCCGCCCACACGAGGTCGTGTTCGAGGATGCCCCGATCGGCGAGGACCCGGGTACGCGTGCGGTGACCGAAGGGCGGGACGCCCCCGATCGCGTACCCGGTGGTCTCCCGGACGACCTTCGCGTCGGCCCGGGTGACCTTCCCGGCGCACAGCTCCCGCCGTACGAGCTCGACGTCCACCCGCGAGGCGCCGTCCATCAGGACGAGGACCGGCACCCCGTCGGCGGCGAAGATCAGCGACTTCACGATCTCGGCGACCTCGCAGCCGATGGCCTCGGCGGCCTGCTGGGCGGTGCGGGTGTCCTCCGGGAAGCGGCGGACCTCGACGTCGAGGCCCAACTCCCGGAGGGCGGCGGCGAACTGGGGGTGCGCGAGGGAGCTCTCGTCAGCTGTGGTCATGGCCCGCACGCTAGCGGTAGGTGTACGGGCCATGCGACCGGGTTTCGAGGGGCGGTCGGCGCGGCGACCGGTCAGCCGGCCTTCAGGACCTGCGCGACCACGGGGCCCGCCGCGTCGCTGCCGTGACCGCCCTCCTCGACGACCGCCGCCGCCGCGAGGTCGCCCGAGTAGCCGGTGAACCAGCTGTTGGACTTGCCCTGGCCGTCGACCTCGGCGGAGCCGGTCTTCGCGCCCTTCGGGCGGGCGAGCCCCGACATCGCGCGGAACGCGGTGCCGTCCGACATCGTCGCCGTCTCCTTCATCATCCGCTGGAGCCCCGAGGCGACCGCGGGGGAGAGCCGGTCGGCCTGGGCGAACTCCCGGTCGTCGAGCTCCTTCGCCACCAGGTACGGCTGGAGGAAGCCGCCGTTCTTCACGGTCGCGGAGAGCGAGGCGACGTTCAGGGCGCTCATCGTGATCCTGCCCTGGCCGATGTACGAGGCGGGCGTCTCGCTGCCGGCCGACTCGGGGACGCTGCCGTCCGCCGCCGGGACGCCCACCGCCCAGCTCTGGCCGATGCCGAAGGAGTCGCGGGCGGTGTCGCCGAGGGCGGTGTTCTCGATGCCCTTGTCATTGAGGGCAGGGACCGCCTTGATGAAGGCGGTGTTGCAGGAGCGGCGGAACGACTCGGCGAGGGTGCCGTTGGTGATGCTGAACCTCTTGAGGTTCTCGAAGGTGGTGCTCCGCGACACGACGTCGGACGGACACTCGACCTTGCTGTCGGGCGTCGCGATGCCGTTCTGCATCATCATCGCCGCCGTGACGATCTTCATCGTGGAACCGGGGGCCTGGGCTCCGCGGAAGGCGGTGTTGTATTCGGTGGCCGGGTTGTTGGCCACCGCCCGTATCGCACCCGTGGACGGCTCTATCGCCGCTACCGAGGCGTTCCCGTACACCTTGACCGCCTTCTCGGCCGCCGCCTGCACGCCCGCGTCGATGGTGGTCTTCAGCGTGCCCGGCTTGCCCTTCGACAGGACGAGGAGGGTGGAGTCGGCCACGGACGAGCTGCCCGAGTCGATCCACGTCTCGATGCCGGTCTCGCCGCCCGCCTTCGCCCCGTACCGCTTGCGCAGCTCGTCCAGGATCGGCCTCAGCGAGGGGTAAGTCTCCGCCGTCAGCTCCTTGCCGTTCCGGTCGACGGCCTTCACCGAAGGCGACTTCGCGACACCCGTCCGCACCGTCGCCTCGGCGGTCAGCAGCTTCGGGTGCAGCACCGACGGCGCCCACTTCACCAGCGGCCGGCCGGTGGTCTGGCCACGGACGACGGTCAGCTCGGAGTCGTACGTCCAGGGCTTCGACACGCCCTTGTACGTGATCGTCGCCTTCACCGTGAAGGGCACCGTCGGTCCGACGGGCGCCCCCGGCGTGATCTCGGCCTCCGAGACGCTCGCGCCGTCGCGGTAGGCCGCCACGGCGGGCCCGGCGGTGACCGGGTCGTTCGTCAGCTGCCCGGCCTTCTCCGCCTCGCCGGCGGCCCAGGCCGCGAGGAACTCCTTCGCGGTCGTCGTCACCTCGTCGCCGGTGACGGGCCCGGTCTTCGGCGCGCCGTCGGAACGGGTCCCGACGGTCGTGTCGCCGCCCGTGATCCCGTTGTAGAGGTTGAGCCCCCCGTATCCGACACCGCCGGCCACGACGAGGAACACGCCCCCGACGATCGCTGTCTTCGCCCCACTGCGCATGGCTGCGCCTCCCCTCCCCAGGTGGCCGTCCAGTCAAGCAGTGTCCCTTCGGTGTGTCGAGCAACTATTGCCACATGTGTCACAAGGAGGCGGGGGTACCGATTGCTCCGACGGGTGCCGGCACTGGTTGCCCGCACCGGTTGCTCTATCGGAATCGGCGCGTCCGCCGCTCTCGCGCGGCGCACGCGCAATGCCGGAAACCTCTGGGAATCTTCGGGCGTCAAGGCTGCCGGCGGCTAGGAGATGTCTGATGGGCGTTGCCTCTACGAGTACGTACGGCGCGTGGTTCTACGCCGGCCAGCAGGACGGCTCGCGGCGCTCCGCCGAGTCCGTGCTGCCGCTGGTCTTCGACCTCGTCAGGCCGTCGAGCGTGGTGGACGTGGGCTGCGGCACGGGCTCCTGGCTGGCCACCGCGCGGGACCTGGGGGCGAAGGAGGTCCTGGGCGTCGACGGCCCCTGGGTGTCCGCCGACGCGCTGCGCATCCCCCCGGACTGCTTCAGGGAGCAGGACCTCGGCTACCCGCTGCGCCTGGACCGGCGGTTCGACCTGGCGATGTGCCTGGAGGCCGCGGAGCACTTCGACGCGGCCCGCGCGGACTCCCTGGTCGGTGACCTGTGCTCCCTCGCGGACGTCGTCCTCTTCTCCGCCGCGATCCCCGGCCAGACCGGCACGGACCACCGCAACGAACAGTGGCCGCCGTACTGGCGCGGGCGTTTCGAGCAGTGGGGCTACGAGCTCGTCGACTGCCTGCGCACCCGCTTGTGGGACGACCCGGCGATCGAGCCCTGGTACGCGCAGAACGCCTTCCTCTACGTCAACGGCGACCGGCTCGCCGCCGACGAGCGGCTCCGCACGGCGGCCGCCGAGAACGGCCGGATGCCCCTGACCGCCGTCCACCCCGGCGTCCTCGCACTGTTCTCCGCCCCCTACGCCCCCACGGAGCCCGAACCGGCGGACCGCCAGGGCACACCCCGCAGATTCATCAGCGGCTGAGCCTGACGACAGCGGCTGAGCCGGACGACGAAGAGGGCGCGACCGGTGGTCGCGCCCTCTTGGTGTCTTCACGCGGTCAGATCCACGTGTCGAGCCACATCCGGCCCCGCCATTGGTCTATCGGAATGGGCGTGCCCGTGTAGATCGGCCAGAAGTAGATGAAATTCCAGACGATCAACAGGACGAGACATCCCGCCGCCACCGCGCCGAAAGTCCGGCGCCTTTCCGATGATCCCCGGGGGCCGATGATCGCGCCCAGCATCATGGCCACCGCCAGACACAGGAAAGGCACGAAGACGACCGCGTAGAAAAGGAAGATCGTGCGTTCCTGGTAGAGGAACCACGGGACCCAGCCGGCCGCGATCGCGCAGGCGATCGCGCCCGCGCGCCAGTCGCGGCGGAAGGCCCAGCGCCACAGGACGTACAGGATGGCGAAGCAGGCCGCCCACCACAGGAGCGGGGTGCCGAGGGCCAGGACCTCCTGGGCGCACTTCTCCTTGGCGGTGGCCGGGCAGCCGCCGGTGCCGGGGGCCGGGGACTCGTAGAAGTACGAGACGGGGCGGCCGAGCACGATCCAGGACCAGGGGTTCGACTCGTAGGTGTGCGGCGAGGTCAGGCCCACGTGGAACGAGTAGACCTCGGACTCGTAGTGCCACAGGCTGCGCAGCCAGTCCGGCAGCCAGCTCCAGGTGCTGTCCCCGCCGCCCGGCAGCTTGTCCTGCTTGGCGGCCCAGTCGCGGAAGTAGCCCCTGTCGCCCGGCTCGTTCGAGACGATCCAGCCCGTCCAGGTCGCCAGGTACGTGGCGATCGCCACCGGCACCACCGACACGAACGCCGGGACCAGGTCCTTCTTGAGCACCGCGAGGTGCGGGCGGACGGCGCCGCCCGTGCGGCGGCCCGCCACGTCCCACAGGACCGTCATCAGGCCGAACGCCACCATGACGTACAGGCCGTTCCACTTGGTCGCCGCCGCGAGACCCAGCATCACGCCGGCCGCGATCCGCCACGGCCGCCACCCCATGCGCAGGGTCTCCGCGATCTCCGCGTCGGGCCGCAGCACCCCCTCCTCGTCCTCGGGCAACGCCGCCGCCAGCCGTTTCCGGTTGCGGTCACGGTCGACGACGAGGCAGCCGCAGGAGGCGAGCACGAAGAACATCAGCACCTGGTCGAGGAGCGCCGTACGGCTCATCACGAAGTGCAGTCCGTCGACGGCGAGCAGCAGGCCCGCCAGACAGCCAAGGAACGTCGAGCGGAAGAGCCGCCGGCCGATCCGGCACAGCAGCAGCACCGACAGCGTGCCGAGCAGCGCCACCATGAAGCGCCAGCCGAAGGGCTCGAAGCCGAAGATCCTCTCGCCGAGCCCGATGACCCATTTGCCCATCGGGGGATGGACGACGTACCCCGGGTCGGTCGGGACGAGCACCGAGCCCGGGTCCTTCAGGATCGTCTTGTCGATGTCCTTCGGCCAGGCCCCCTCGTACCCCTGGTTGATCAGGGCCCACGAGTCCTTGGCGTAGTACGTCTCGTCGAATATCACCGCGTGCGGCTTGCCCAGGTTCCAGAACCTCAGCAGCCCGGCGACCGCCGTGACCAGGAGCGGACCGCCCCAGGCCAGCAGCCGCCACAGCCGGTCGGCCGGTCCCGGGCCGAGGCCGAGGAGCGACCGGACGCGCGCCGAAGGACGGGCGTACGGCGGGTCGAGCCGCTCCCGCAGCCCGAGGGGAGCGGGGTTCTCGGCGCGGGGCGCGTAGCCGAAGCGCCGCAGCCTCTGCTGCCACGAAGAGGGCTCTGCCACGGGCTCTGCCATGGGGTGCTGGCCCTCCAGGGCCTCGGGTGCGGTACTGGTCACCGCGCCATCGTAGGGAACGCGCCTGTGCGCGTCGCCTGTCCGGGCTGGGAGGATGTCCTGTGTGACAGGAACGCTGGTACTCGCAGGGACCCCCATCGGTGACATCGCGGACGCTCCGCCCCGACTCGCCACCGAGCTGCAGAGCGCGGACATCGTGGCCGCCGAGGACACCCGGAGGCTGCGCGGCCTGACCCGCGCCCTCGGGATCCACACCTCGGGACGGGTCGTCTCGTACTTCGAGGGCAACGAGTCCGCCCGTACGCCCGAGCTGGTCGAGGCGCTGGTGGGCGGCGCCCGTGTGCTGCTCGTCACCGACGCGGGCATGCCGTCCGTCTCGGACCCCGGCTACCGCCTGGTCGCCGCCGCCGTCGAGCAGGACATCAAGGTCACGGCCGTCCCCGGCCCGTCCGCCGTGCTCACCGCGCTCGCCCTCTCCGGGCTGCCCGTGGACCGTTTCTGCTTCGAGGGCTTCCTGCCGAGGAAGGCCGGCGAGCGCCTCGGCCGGCTCCGCGAGGTCGCCGACGAGCGTCGCACCCTCGTCTACTTCGAGGCCCCGCACCGGCTCGACGACACGCTCGCCGCGATGGCCGAGGTCTTCGGCGCCGAGCGCCGCGCCGCCGTCTGCCGCGAGCTGACCAAGACGTACGAGGAGGTCAAGCGCGGCCCGCTCGCCGAGCTCGCGGCCTGGGCCGCCGAGGGCGTACGGGGCGAGATCACCGTCGTCGTCGAGGGCGCCCCGGAAGCCGGACCCGGCGAACTCGACGCGGCGGAGCTGGTGCGCAGGGTGCAGGTGCGCGAGGAGGCGGGGGAGCGGCGCAAGGAGGCGATCGTCGCGGTCGCGGCCGAGGCGGGGCTGCCCAAGCGCGAGGTGTTCGATGCGGTCGTCGCGGCAAAGAACGCGGCAAAGGGCTGACTGGAGGGGTCCTGGTAAACGCAAAGGACTAACCTGAAAGGCAAAGCCGGACCCGGCGCCGGGACTCTTCGCAGGGCGCTTGGCAAGGGAAGAGCCAAAAGCCTTCCATGGTTCGTCTCCTGCTGATGCGCTCCGGCCCGAAAAGGCGTCCACTGATCAGTGGAGAGGAGCTGGCATGAGCGAGATCACCGGCACCGGCATATCCGTCGCCCATGAGGCGTACGCCTTCGCCTGCATGCGCTGTGGATACGGCTGGGAGCAGGCGTACGACATCGAGCACCACGTCGACGCCGCCGGCCAGGAATTCGTCGTCTACAAGGCCGACGGGGAGCGGGTCCCGTCCCCGCTGTCCAGTCCCACCTGCATGAACTGCGGCGGTCACGTCGTCAGGATCATGCGCGCGGGACAGGTGTCGTCGGTGCTCGACCTGATCGCCGCGACGGAGAAGCACCAGCACGGGGCGAAGGCGACCAAGCCCGTCTCGATGGCCGGGCCCATCGGGCAGGAGCTGACCGAGGACACCACGGGCCCGGAGACCCCGCCGGTGCCGCACCACTGGCACCTCTCCGACCTCCTGCATCCTTTCCGTAAGCACGAGTAACCGCGCGCGCCGGCACTCGTGGCCCTCGTACGATCGGGGCCATGAGTGCCAAGGACGCCCCGCCGCCGCTGCCCGAACCCCTCCTCGTGGAGGTCGCGGACTCGCACACCCACCTGGACATGCAGTCCGGGACCGTCGAGGAGGCCCTGGTCAAGGCCGCCGCCGTCGGGGTGACCACGGTCGTCCAGGTCGGCTGTGACGTGAAGGGCTCGCAGTGGGCCGCCGAGACCGCCGCCGCCCACGACCGCGTGCACGCGGCCGTCGCCCTGCACCCCAACGAAGCCCCCCGGATCGTCCTGGGCGACCCGGATGGCTGGTCCCGCCAGGGGGCGCGGGAGGGCGGCGGGGACGCCGCCCTCGACGACGCGCTCGCCGAGATCGACCGGCTCGCCGCCCTGCCGCACGTCCTCGGCGTCGGCGAGACCGGCCTGGACTTCTTCCGCACCGGCCCCGAGGGCATGGCCGCGCAGGAGCGTTCCTTCCGCGCCCACATCGAGATCGCCAAGCGCCACGGCAAGACGCTCGTCATCCACGACCGCGAGGCCCACGCCGACGTGCTCCGCGTCCTCGACGAGGAGGGCGCCCCCGAGCGGACCGTCTTCCACTGCTACTCCGGCGACGCCGTCATGGCCGAGATCTGCGCCGCCAAGGGCTACTACATGTCCTTCGCCGGCAACGTCACCTTCAAGAACGCCCAGCCGCTGCGGGACGCGCTCGCCGTCGCCCCGCTGGAACTCGTCCTCGTCGAGACCGACGCCCCCTTCCTCACTCCGGCGCCCTACCGGGGCCGCCCCAACGCCCCGTACCTGATCCCGGTCACCGTCCGGGCCATGGCGGCCGTGCGCGGGATCGGGGAGAACGACCTCGCCGAGGCGATCGCCGTCAACACCGCCCGCGCCTTCGACTACTGATCGTGCGCGACTGGTCACTGATGCATAACGGTTACGTGTCGTAGTCGGATTGTCCGGGAGGGTGACCGCCGTCGGGGCTAGTGTCCCGGCCTCGTGAGTACTTCCCAGGGCAGTCACCGAGCCGGACGCCGAGCGGCGACCCTGCCCGTCCACGAGCAGCCGACCCAGGCGGCGCCGCTCGTCGCCCCAGACAGCCGGGAAGCGGCCGCGCAGGGCGCCGGAGCTCCCGGTGCCGGGGCCCCGGCCGCCGGAGCCCCTGCCGTCGTCCCCGGCCAGGGCGGCTCCCGTGCCGGATCCCGGCGCGCCGCCCGCCGCCGCAAGGCGTCCGGCTCGCCCAGGGACGGACTGCGAAGGCTCGTCCCGCAGGCCCTCGTCGTCGCCTTCCTCGCCGGCGGCACCAGCGCCTTCGTCGCCAACGACAAGGCGGTCCGGCTCTCCGTCGACGGCGTCCCGCGCAGCCTCCACACCTTCGCCGACGACGTCGACGAGCTCCTCGCCCACGAGGGCCTGACCGTCGGCGCCCACGACATCGTCGCCCCCGCCCCCGGCGAGGCCCTCGCCAACGGCGACGAGATCGTCGTCCGGTACGGACGGCCCGTCGCCCTCACCCTCGACGGGCAGCGCCGCCAGATCTGGACCACCGCGAGGACCGTCGAGGGGGCGCTGCGCCAGCTCGGCGTCCGCGCGGAGGGCGCCTACCTCTCGGCCTCCCGCGCGGCCCCGATCTCCCGCCAGGGCCTCGCCCTCGACGTCCGCACCGAGCGGACGGTCACCTTCCTCGCCGACGGCCGCGAGCGCGCCGTCCGCACCAACGCCGCCACCATCCGCGAGGCCCTCGCCGAGGCCGGGATCACCCTCTCCGGCCAGGACACCACCTCCGTCGCCGCCGACGCCTTCCCCCGCGACGGCCAGACCGTCACCGTGCTGCGCATCACCGGCTCCCGGCAGACGCGCGAGGAGGCGATCCCGTACGCCGTCGAGAAGGTCCGTGACCCGGAGCTCTTCGCGGGCACCGAGGTCGTCGAACGGCAGGGCGTCGCGGGCCTCCGCCGCGTCACGTACACCCTGCGTACGGTCAACGGCGTCCGGCAGAAGCCCCGCAGGACCGGCGAGGAGATCGTCCGCGAACCCGTCAGCCGCAAGGTCCGCGTCGGCACGCGCGCGCTGCCCACCTCCGTCGCGGGCGCCGACGACCTCGACTGGGCCGCGCTCGCCGCCTGCGAGTCCGGCGGCCGCCCGAACGCCGTCGACCCCTCGGGGACGTACGGCGGGCTCTACCAGTTCGACCCCGGCACGTGGCGCTCCCTCGGCGGCACCGGCACCGCCCAGAACGCACCCGCCTCCGAGCAGACCTTCCGGGCCAAGAAGCTGTACGTGCAGCGGGGCGCGAGCCCGTGGCCCCACTGCGGCCGGCGGCTGCACCAGTGAGCGGCCGCCGGACAGGGCCGTAGGCTGTACCGGTGAGCACCACCACCGGCCCCGAAAGCCCCGACGCCCTCCTCGGCCCCGCCGACATCCGTGAGCTGGCCGCCGCCCTCGGCGTGCGCCCCACGAAGCAGAAGGGCCAGAACTTCGTCATCGACGCCAACACCGTCCGGCGGATCGTCCGCACGGCCGGGGTACGGCCCGACGACGTCGTCGTGGAGGTGGGGCCCGGACTCGGCTCCCTCACCCTGGCCCTCCTGGAGGCCGCGGACCGGGTGACGGCCGTCGAGATCGACGACATCCTCGCCGCCGCGCTCCCGGCCACGATCCAGGCCAGGATGCCCGCGCGCGCCGACCGCTTCGCCCTCGTCCACTCCGACGCCATGCAGGTGCAGGAGCTCCCGGGCCCGGCGCCGACCGCGCTCGTCGCCAACCTGCCGTACAACGTCGCCGTGCCGGTCCTGCTCCACATGCTGGAGCGGTTCCCGACCATCGAGCGGACCCTCGTCATGGTCCAGGCCGAGGTCGCCGACCGGCTCGCCGCCAAGCCGGGGAACAAGGTCTACGGCGTCCCGTCGGTCAAGGCGAACTGGTACGCGGAGGTGAAGCGGGCCGGCTCCATCGGCCGCAACGTCTTCTGGCCCGCGCCGAACGTCGACTCCGGTCTCGTCTCCCTCGTCCGCCGCACCGAGCCGCTCGCGACCACCGCCTCCCGCAAGGAGGTCTTCGCGGTCGTCGACGCTGCCTTCGCGCAGCGCCGCAAGACCCTGCGCGCGGCCCTCGCGACCTGGGCGGGCTCGCCCGCCGCCGCCGAGGAGGCCCTGGTCAAGGCCGGGATCTCGCCGCAGGCGCGCGGCGAGGCGCTGACGGTCGAGGAGTTCGCGAGGATCGCGGAGGCGAAGGCGTGACCGCCACCGGCAGCGTGACCGTCCGGGTCCCCGCCAAGGTCAACGTCCAGCTGGCCGTCGGCGCCGCCCGCCCCGACGGCTTCCACGACCTGGCCAACGTCTTCCTCGCCGTCTCCCTCTACGACGAGGTGACGGCGACCCCGGCCGCCGGGCTGACCGTCACCTGTGAGGGTCCCGACGCCGACAAGGTGCCGCTGGACCGCACGAACCTCGCGGCGCGCGCCGCCGAGCTGCTCGCCGCCCGGCACGGCATCTCCCCGGACGTGCACCTGCACATCACCAAGGACATCCCGGTCGCCGGCGGCATGGCCGGCGGCAGCGCGGACGGCGCGGGCGCCCTGCTCGCCTGCGATGAGCTCTGGGGCCTGAACTCCTCCCGAGCGGACCTCCTGGACATCTGCGCGGAACTGGGCTCCGACGTGCCGTTCAGCCTGGTCGGCGGGGCGGCGCTCGGCACCGGGCGCGGGGAGAAGCTCACGGAGCTCCCGGTCGGCGGGACCTTCCACTGGGTGTTCGCGGTCGCCGACGGCGGGCTGTCGACGCCGACGGTGTTCGCCGAGTTCGACCGCCTGGCCGAGGGCACCGAGATCCCCGCCCCGACCGCTTCCCCGCTCCTCCTGGGCGCCCTGCGCGCCGGCGACACCACCGCCCTCGCGGGCGCCCTCGCCAACGACCTCCAGGCGGCGGCGCTCTCCCTGCGGCCCTCGCTCGCGGCGACCCTGACGGCCGGTACGGACGCGGGCGCGCTCGCCGCCCTCGTCTCCGGCTCCGGCCCGACGACGGCGTTCCTCGTGAAGGACGCGGAGGCGGCGGAGTCCGTCGCGGCGGCCCTGACCGCCTCGGGCACCTGCCGCACGGCCCGCGCGGCGACGTCACCGGCGACGGGCGCGACGATCCTCCCGGCCTGACCGCCACGCCCGGCGGGACGATTGCCCACACGGGGGGGTGGGGCGGCCGGGCCGCGGTGCGGTGCCCCGCGCGGGGCCCGGATACTCACCGGCCGACTGAGTACGCGCACCCTGTCACCCCGCAGGGCCTTCGCGGGACCGTACGGGCATGGGAATCAGCGCTCGTGACCTCGCCGCCGCGACCCCCGCGACCCGGGACCGCTACGTCGATCTGCTGCGGGTCGCCTCGCTCGCGGTCGTCGTGCTCGGGCACTGGCTGATGGCGGTCGTCGGCTCCGACGGGCAGATCGGGAACCTCCTCGCGGTCGTGCCCGGGCTCCAGCCCGTGACCTGGGTCCTCCAGGTGATGCCGGTGTTCTTCTTCGTCGGCGGCTTCTCGCACGCCCTCGCCCACCGCTCCCGCCCCGCCTACGCGTCCTTCCTGCGGGCCCGGCTCCAGCGGCTGCTGCGGCCGACGATGGTCTTCGTCGCGGTGTGGGGCGCCGCCGCGCTCGTCCTCCAGCTGCTCGGCGCGGACAGCGGGCTCACCGGGGTCGCGCTGCGGCTCGTCACCCAGCCGCTGTGGTTCATCGGGATCTACCTCGCGATGGTCGCCTTCACCCCGCCGCTGCTGCGGCTCCACGAGCGGTGGGGCTGGGGCGCGTTCGCCGCGCTCGTGGGCGGGGCGGTCGCGGTGGACGTCCTGCGGTTCGCCGCGCACGTGCCGTTCGTCGAGTTCCTGAACTTCGCGTTTGTGTGGCTGGCGGTCCACCAGCTCGGCTTCCTGCGCGCCGACGGCATGATCCGCCGCCCCGCGCTGCTCGCCGGCGCGGGCCTCGTCGGTGCCGCCGCGCTCGTGGCCCTCGGCCCGTATCCGCTGTCGATGGTCGGAATGCCCGGTGAGAAGGTCTCGAACATGGCCCCGCCGACCCTCGCCCTGCTCTGCCACGGCCTGTGGCTGGTCGGCGCGGTCGAGCTCCTGAGGGGGCCGGGGGCGCGGTTCGTCGCGCGGGCCGGGGTGTGGCGGGCGGTGGTCGCCGCCAACGGGATCGCGATGACGGCGTTCCTGTGGCACCTGACGGCGATGCTCGGGGTGTACGGGGCGATGCTCGGGCTCGGCCTGGAGCTGCCCGACCCGGCCTCCGGGGCCTGGTGGGCGCAGGTGCCGCTCAGGATCGCGGTGGCGGCCGTCCTCACCGCCGTACTGGTCGCCGTGTTCCGCCGCTTCGAGGCCCCGTCCCCGCAGGCTCCGCCCACCGCGTCGGGCGGCCCGGTCGCGGCGCTCGGCATCACCCTGGCCCTGCTGGGTGTGCTCGGCCTCTCCATGACGGGCTTCGCGGGTCTCCTGACCGGCCACTCGGCGACTCTGATCGCCGTCCCCGTCACCGCCCCGGCGGCCGTCGGCCTGGCCCTGGCGGGGTGGCTCCTGGTGGAGCGGGCGGGGCGGATCAGATCGCGATGACGGTCGCGCGGCCGCGGCAGAGGGCCAGCAGGTCCTCGGGGTCCGAGGTCAGCACGGTGACGGGACCGGTCGCTGCGATGGCCGTCGCGGCGACCATCGCGTCGATCGCGTACTTGTGGCCGTGCAGACCCGCCTCGGAGAGCAGGGCCGCCGCCTGACGTGCGACGGCGCCCGTCACGGGTTCGATGACGAGGAGGGACAGCGTCCACTCCAAGGCGGCCCGGTTGATGCGGGGGTGCATCACCTCGACCAGCGTGGCCGCGCTTGTCACGATACGCAGGTCCTCGGCGCGGGCCACCGCGAGCCAGTCCGTGACCTGGCGGTCGCGCAGAACGGCTTTGGCGAGTCCCTCGCTGTCGAGCACCAGGGTCCCGCCGGGGGTGGCCTCGGGACGGGGCGGTGTCACGCCGCACTCGCCTCGCCGGATGCCGCGGTGCCCTGTTCCTCACGTGCACGCCGCAGCTGCTCGCGCTTCGCCTGGATGTCTTCGTCCGTGACCGGCCCGTGCTCGGCCTCGGCGGCGGCGATGAGCTCGTTGAGGTTGTCCCGCTCTATCTGCCGGGCGACGGCGGCGGCGACGTAGGCTGAGAGTCCGGAGGGGCCACCGCGCGCGCGTGCCGCCTCCGCGAGGTCCCGGGGCATGCTGATCGAGTACTTCTGGGTGGGCTCGCTCATGTCGGAATGCTACCGCCGATGCCACCCGTCGGACGGGGGAAGCCCGGCGACGTACCCTGGGACGTCGATCGATCCCCTGCACAGGAGTCAACGTGGCCGTCAACCTCGTCAACGTCGAGGCCGTCACCAAGGTGTACGGCACCCGGGCCCTGCTCGACGGGGTCTCGCTCGGCGTCTCCGAAGGGGAGCGGATCGGGGTCGTCGGGCGCAACGGCGACGGCAAGACCACCCTCATCCGGATGCTCGCGAAGCTGGAGGAGGCGGACACCGGGCGGGTCACCCACAGCGGCGGGCTGCGGCTCGGCGTGCTCACGCAGCACGACTCGCTCGACCCGGAGGCCACCATCCGGCACGAGGTCATCGGTGTCATGGCCGACCACGAGTGGGCCGGCAGCGCCAAGATCCGCGACGTGCTCACCGGGCTCTTCGGCGGCCTCGACCTGCCCGGCTTCGAGCAGGGCCTCGACACCGTCATCGGCCCGCTCTCCGGTGGCGAGCGCCGCCGGATCGCCCTCGCCAAGCTCCTCATCGACGACCAGGACCTGCTCGTCCTCGACGAGCCCACCAACCACCTCGACGTCGAGGGCATCGCCTGGCTCGCCAAGCACCTCCAGGAGCGCCGCTCGGCGCTCGTCTGCGTCACCCACGACCGCTGGTTCCTCGACCAGGTCTGCACCCGCATGTGGGACGTGCAGCGCGGTGACGTCCACGAGTACGAGGGCGGCTACTCCGACTACGTCTTCGCCCGCGCCGAGCGCGAGCGGATCGCGGCCACGGAGGAGACGAAGCGGCAGAACCTGATGCGCAAGGAGCTGGCCTGGCTGCGGCGCGGCGCCCCCGCCCGTACGTCCAAGCCGCGCTACCGCATCGAGGCCGCCAACGAGCTGATCGCCGACGTGCCGCCGCCGCGCGACACCAGCGAGCTGATGAAGTTCGCCAACGCCCGCCTCGGCAAGACGGTCTTCGACCTGGAGGACGTGACCGTCACCGCCGGTCCCAAGACCCTCCTCGAACACCTCACCTGGCAGCTGGGCCCCGGCGACCGCATCGGTCTCGTCGGCGTCAACGGCGCGGGCAAGACGTCACTCCTGCGCGCCCTCGCCGACGCCGCCGTCTCCGGCGGCGAGCAGCAGCCCGCCAAGGGCAAGGTCGTCGTCGGCAAGACGGTCCGCCTCGCATACCTCTCGCAGGACGTCACCGAGCTCCCCGGCACGCTGCGCGTCCTGGAGGCCGTGCAGCAGATCCGCGACCGCGTCGACCTTGGCAAGGGCCGCGAGATGACGGCCGGCCAGCTCTGCGAGCAGTTCGGCTTCACCAAGGAGAAGCAGTGGACGCCGGTCGGCGACCTCTCCGGCGGTGAGCGCCGCCGCCTCCAGCTGCTCCGCCTCCTGATGGACGAGCCGAACGTCCTCTTCCTCGACGAGCCCACCAACGACCTCGACATCGAGACCCTGACGCAGCTGGAGGACCTCCTCGACGGCTGGCCGGGCTCCATGGTCGTCATCTCCCACGACCGGTTCTTCATCGAGCGCACCACCGACAAGACGCTCGCGCTGCTCGGCGACCGGACCCTGCGGATGCTGCCGCGCGGCATCGACGAGTACCTGGAGCGCCGCCGGAAGATGATCGAGGCGGCCGTTCCGGCGTCCGCCGCCGTGGCCGCGCCGCAGAAGGCGGGCGTCTCCGCCGCCGACGCGCGCGCCGCGAAGAAGGAGCTCCAGAAGGTCGAGCGGCAGCTCGACAAGGTCTCCCAGAAGGAGGCGAAGCTGCACACGCAGATCGCCGACAACGCCACGGACTTCGAGAAGGTGGCGAAGCTCGACGCGGAGCTCCGGGAACTGGTCGGGGAGCGCGAGGAGTTGGAGATGCGCTGGCTCGAACTGGCAGAGGACGCCTGAGGCCGGGCGGAGCGAAAGCCGACAGGGCGCATAACAAGGGCATCACGGGCCGGTCCTCCCTTGGGTACAAGGGGCGGACCGGTCGCTTTTGCGCCACCCCGTGAGTGGTAGAAAGAAAACCCGCTCACGTCAAGGGGGAACCGCTGATGACCCAGCCGCCCAGCAGCCAGCCGCCGGGGGGCTTCGGAGCCCCTCAGGACCCGAACCAGGTCCCCGGTCAGGGCATGCCGCCCGTCCCGCCGAGCCCGCCGCAGGCACCGCCGGTGCCGCCGCAGGCCCCGCAGGCGGGAGTACCCGGCCAGCCGCCGCAGCCCGGCCCGTACGGCCAGCCGCCGCAGCAGCCGCAGCAGCCCGGTTACGGGTATCCGCAACAGCCCGGCCAGCCGGCTCAGCCCGGTCCGTACGGGCAGCCGACGCCGCCGCCCTACGGCTACCCGCAGCAGCCGCAGCAGCCCGGCCCTTACGGCCAGCAGCCGCAGCAGCCCGGTCCGTACGGCCAGCAGCCCGGCCCGTACGGCGGTGGTTACCCCACGCAGCCCATGTACCAGGGTGGGCCGACCCCGCCGCCCGCCCCCGGCGGCGGTGGCCTCAAGGGCCGGACCGGTGTCGTCGCGGCCGTGGCGGCCGGCGCCGTCCTGATCGCCGCCGTCACGACCTGGGCGGTCGTCGGTGGCGGGGACGACGAGAAGGACCCGATCGCGCAGCCGACCGCGACCGCGAGCGCCTCGACGTCGGCCTCCGGCGCCCCGAAGCCGACCGAGTCCGTGGACGCGGGCGACGGCTCGGGCGACGGGCGGGGCGGCGACGACGACCTCAACGGCGGCCGCAAGCCGGGCGAGGCCAAGGTCAACTGGCTGCTCAAGAACACGGTCGACCTGCCCCGCAACGGCTCCGACGTCCTCGGCCCGTGGATCGTCGGCGACGTCGTCGTCAAGGCGATGTACAAGAGCATCGACGGCTACAGCCTGAGCGACGGCTCCCTGAAGTGGCACGTCGACGTGCCGTTCGAGCTGTGCGCGGCGCCGGCGGCCCCCTCCGCCGGTGGCGTCATGGTCTTCGGGCACAACGACAGCGCCAAGGACGGCGCCAAGTGCCTCGGGCTCCAGCAGATCGACCTCAAGACCGGCAAGGTGGGCTGGAAGAAGTCCGTCCCCAAGCCGACCGGTCTCTTCGCCTTCTCCGACAACACCCTGGCCATCAGCGGCAACACGGTCACGGCGGCCGGCTCCAGCACCGCCTACGGCTTCTCCCTCGCCGACGGGAAGCAGATCTTCCAGGGCGCCACCACCGGCTGCAAGCCCTTCGCCTTCGCGGGCGGCAGCAAGCTGATCGCCGCCATGGACTGCCCCTCGGGCAGCACCAGCAAGAAGATCCAGGCCGTCGGCGAGGTCAACCCCGCCAACGGCAAGCCCAAGTACACCTTCCAGCTGGAGGCCGACTGGGAGGTCGACAAGGTCTACTCGGTCGACCCGCTGGTCGTCTCCGCCACCCAGCGCGAGCAGAAGAAGTGGACCGTCTTCGCGCTCGACGCCAACGGCAAGCTCCGCTCGCAGATCCAGGGCGGCAAGGACAAGTTCGCCCCGTCCTGCGGCGGCAGCTTCGTCATCTTCGGCAAGAACCTCCAGGGCTGCACGGGTGTCGCCGCCGACGCGAACACCTTCTACATGGCCACCGAGACCTCGTACGGCAAGTCCAACGAGGTCGTCGCCTTCGACCTGAAGACCGGGAAGCCCAAGTGGCGTTCCACGGCGCCCGACGAGCAGCAGATGATCCCGCTGCGCATGGAGGGCGGCCAGGTCCTGGTCTACGTCGACCCGAAGTACGACAAGGGCGGCGCCGTCGCGACCATCGCCCCGGCCGGCGGTGCGCCGAAGATCGTGCTCCAGCACCCGGCCTCGACCTCCGAGATCGAGAACAGCTTCTACGACCCGGGGTTCGCCTACGGCGGCGGCACCTTCGTCGTGACGAGCGGACGTGTCTCCGCTCCGAACGACAAGGAAGAGAAGCAGGTCAAGACGATGATGGCGTTCAGCAAGTGAGGTATTCCGACCGATGACGCAGCCACCTCCGCCCCCGCCGAACCAGCCCCCGGATCCCCAGGGCGGCTTCGGCGCCCCCACGCCCCCGCCACAGCCGCCGGGTTACGGGTACCCGCAGCAGCCTTCGGCCCCGCAGCCTGAGCCGGGTTACGGGTACCCCCAGCAGCCTCCGGCCCAGCAGCCTGAGCCGGGTTACGGGTACCCCCAGCAGCCGCCCGCGGCGCCGCAGCAGTCCCCGTACAGCTACCCGACGGCTCCGCAGCAGCCGGGCCAGCAGCCCGGCCAGCAGCCGGTCCCGCCGCCGTACGGCTACCCGCCCCAGCCGCAGCAGCCCTACGGCGGCTACCCGCAGACCGCCCCGGTCCCGGTCGCCGCTCCCGGCGGCAAGAAGCTGTCGGCGCAGCTCCAGATCGTGATCGCGGCGGCGGTCGCCGTCGTCCTGATCGTCGGCGCCGGCATCTGGTACGCCAACTCCGATGGCGGCGGCGGCAAGGACGACGAGGCCAAGACCTCGGCCGGCACCTCCCAGGGCACCGCCCAGGGCGGCTCCGGCGACGGCGGCGGCAGCGGCGAGGCCAAGGGCACCGGCGGGGGCGGCAGCGAGAAGCCGTCGGCCGAGACCCAGGCGAAGCTGACGTTCCAGCTGCCCAAGCCCGCGGTCCCGGACGTCACCGACGTCTCCGGCTCCTGGGTCACCGACAAGGCGTACGTGAAGACGGGCGTGAACTCGCTCGTCGGCTACGACCTCACCAAGGGCACGCCCGTCTGGACGCTGCCGCTGACCGGCCAGATCTGCGGCGTCTCGCGTCACGTGACGGCCGACAACAAGGTGGCGATCCTCTTCGAGGCCGCCAAGCGGGTCGCGCCGCGCTACTACCAGCAGTGCACCGAGGTCGGCCTGGTCGACCTCAACGCCGGCAAGCTGCTCTGGTCCACCTCGGTCACCGGTGGTTCCGCCGGTGACCAGAAGGCCCGGTTCAGCGAGGTCACGGTCAGCGGGAAGACGGTCGCGGCCGGCGGCAACGACGGAGGCGCGGCCTTCGACGTCGCCAACGGCAACCCGCGCTGGAAGCCGCAGGCCAATGACCAGGACTGCTTCGACCTGGGGTACGGCGGCGGCGAGGGTCTCGTCGCGGTCCGCAAGTGCGGTCCGTACGACACCCAGTACGTGCTGATCCAGAACCTCAACCCGATGACGGGCGCGCCGATCTCGCAGTACAAGATGCCCACGGGTGTGAAGTACGCGTCGATCGTCTCCACCAAGCCGCTGGTCGTCGCGGCCGACGTCGGCGACAGCGCCGGTGACGGCAGCGGCATCTCGGACTTCTTCTCCCTGGACGAGAAGACCGGGAAGCTGAAGGCGAAGATCACGGCGGACGCCGACCAGTACGCGGGCCGCTGCCGCTCGACGAAGGTCGAGTCCTGCACCAAGGTCCTCGTCGGCAACAACCGGCTGTACGTGCCGACCGAGGAGCACGAGGGCTCCACCGGGGAGTACGGCGACGAGACCAACGAGGTCATCGCCTTCGACCTGGCCACCGGGCAGACGGCGCCGGAGAAGGCGGACGCGGGGGACAAGTACTCGCTGATCCCGCTCCGCATGGACGGCGGCAGCCTCATCGCCTACAAGGCGCCGCCCTACGACAAGGGCGGGCGGATCGTCTCGATCGACGGCGTCACCATGAAGGAGACGCTGCTCCTGGAGTATCCGGCGGACGCCACGGTCAACGACATCGAGAACTCCTTCTCGCCGGACTACTCGGAGATCCTGTACCGCGACGGAAGGGTGTTCATGTCCGCCATGATGCTCTCCAAGCCGCGGGCGTCGGCATCGCCGGACGACAAGGAGCCTCTGGCGGTGTCGTACAGCACCCGCTGAACTCGCTGACGCCGTACGGAACGCCGTACGGGTGTCCGTGAAGAGTCGCGCGGCCCGGCGCATCGGTTCACCCCGATGCGCCGGGCCGTTTGCGTGGCGCGCGGTCTGGTGAGGAATTCGAGGTCGAGCGGGCCGTGCCGGGTGACGGCGGGCCCGGAGGATGGGGGAAGACCGGGATGGGCGTACGCCTCGTGGTCGTGGACGACCACAGACTGCTCGCCGAGGCGCTGGCCTCGGCGCTGAAGCTGCGCGGGCACCGGGTGCTCGCGGCGGCGGCGCCGGTGGCGGGTGCGGCGGAGCTCGTGGTGAGCAGGGCGCCGGAGGTGTGTCTGCTCGGCACCGCCGCCCCGGCCGAGCCGGGCGCCTTCGACGTGGTCGTGCGCATCAAGCGGGAGCGGCCGCAGGTGGCCGTGGTGGTGCTCGGTCCCGTGCCGTCGCCGCGCGGTATCGCGGCGGCCTTCGCGGCCGGGGCCTCGGGGTACGTCCGGCACGACGAGCGCATCGAGGGCGTCGAGCGGGCGCTCGTGAAGGCCAGGGCGGGGGAGTCGGCGGTGGCACCGCAGCTGCTCCAGGCGGCCTTCGCGGAGCTGCTGAACCCCTCCGTGCGGCAGGACGACGAGGGGCAGCGGCTGCTGCGGCTGCTGACGCAGCGGGAGGTGGAGGTCCTCGTCCGGGTCGCGGAGGGGGAGGACACCCGGCTGATCGCGGCGGGGATGCGGATCGCGCCGAGCACGGCGCGGACGCATGTGCAGCGGGTCCTGATGAAGCTGGGCGTCGGTTCGCGTCTGGAGGCGGCGGCGCTCGCGGCCCGCACGGGGCTCCTCGACCGGGCGGTGCCGACGCAGCGCGGGACCCTTTCCTAATCCTTCGGTCGGATGTCCGTCCGCCCGGGTGTCCGGGGGGCGGGCTTCGGCATTGACGGTGATGTTTGGATGTGATTCTTTGTGCGTGGTTCTGTTTGATCCCGCCCGGAGGGCACCCCCGTGAAGAAGACCGTCACCACGCTCGCCGACGGGCGCGAGCTGATCTACTACGACTCGCGCGACGACACCGTCCGCGACGCCGTCGACCCGCGCCCCCTCACCCCCGTCGTCTCCCGCTCCGAGATCCGGCACGACGAGCTCACCGGTGACCCCGTCGCCGTCGCCTCGCACCGCCAGGCCCGCACCTACCAGCCGCCGGCCGACGCCTGCCCGCTCTGCCCCGGCAAGGACGGCCACGAGAGCGAGATCCCCGCCGCGGGCTACGAGGTCGCGGTCTTCGAGAACCGCTTCCCCTCCCTCTCCGGCGGCGTCGGCCGCTGCGAGGTCGTCTGCTTCACCGACGAGCACACCACCTCCTTCGCCGACCTCACCGAGGAGCGGGCCCGGCTCGTCCTCGACGCCTGGACCGACAGGACCGCCGAACTCTCCGCGCTGCCCGGCGTCGAGCAGGTCTACTGCTTCGAGAACCGCGGCCAGGAGATCGGCGTCACCCTGCCCCACTCCCACGGCCAGATCTACGCCTTCCCGTACGTCACGCCCCGCACGGCACAGATGCGCCGCCGCCTCGACGAGCACCGGGCGGCGACCGGACGGAACCTCTTCGACGACGTCGTCGCCCGCGAGCGCGCCGACGGCGAGCGGGTCGTCCTGGAGACCGCGCACTGGATCGCCTTCGTGCCGTACGCGGCCCACTGGCCGTACGAGGTGCACCTGCACCCGAAGCGCCGGGTGCCCGACCTGCTCGCCCTCGACGAGGCCGCCCGCACAGAGTTCGCACAGGTCTACCTGGAACTCTTGAGGCGCTTCGACCGGCTCTTCGGCCCGGACGAGCCGCCGACGCCGTACATCGCCGCCTGGCACCAGGCGCCGTTCACGGAAGGGCGGCGCGAGGACTTCGGGCTGCACCTGGAGCTTTTCACCGTCCGACGGGCCTCCGGCAAGCTGAAGTTCCTCGCGGGTACCGAGTCCGGCATGGGCGCGTTCATGAACGACGTACGGCCGGAGGACGCGGCCGCACGCATCCGAGAGGTGGCAGGCAAGTGACCGACGTCGTGAAGAAGTACCTGGTGACGGGCGGGGCCGGATACGTGGGCAGCGTGGTCGCCGCCCACCTCCTGGGGCGGGGCCACCGGGTCACCGTCCTCGACGACCTCTCCACGGGCTTCGCCGAAGGCGTCCCGGCGGGCGCCGAGTTCATCGAGGGCCGCGTCCAGGACGCGGCGCGGTGGCTCGACGGCTCCTTCGACGGCGTGCTGCACTTCGCCGCCTTCTCCCAGGTCGGCGAGTCCGTCGCCAAGCCCGAGAAGTACTGGGAGAACAACGTCGGCGGCACCATGGCCCTGCTCGCCGCCATGCGCGCGGCCGGGGTGAGCAAGCTCGTCTTCTCCTCCACCGCCGCGACCTACGGCGAGCCGGCGACCGTCCCGATCACCGAGTCCGCGCCGACCGCGCCCACCAGCCCGTACGGCGCGAGCAAGCTGGCCGTCGACCACATGATCGGCGGCGAGTGCGCCGCCCACGGCCTGTCCGCCGTCTCGCTGCGGTACTTCAACGTGGCCGGGGCGTACGGCGCGCTCGGCGAGCGCCACGCGCCCGAGTCCCACCTGATCCCGCTCGTCCTCCAGGTCGCCCTGGGCGAGCGCGAGGCGATCTCCGTGTACGGCGAGGACTACCCGACCGCGGACGGCACCTGCGTCCGCGACTACATCCACGTCGCCGACCTCGCCGAGGCCCATGTCCTGGCGCTCGACGCGATGACGGCCGGCACCGTGCCGGCGGGGGAGCACCTGGTCTGCAACCTCGGCAACGGCAACGGCTTCTCCGTCCGCGAGGTCGTCGAGACCGTACGGAAGGTCACCGGCCACCCGGTCCCGGAGATCACCGCCGCCCGCCGCCCCGGCGACCCGGCCACCCTGGTCGCCTCCGCCGGCGCCGCGCGCGAGCGGCTCGGCTGGACGCCGTCCCGCCCCGACCTGGCCGACGTCGTCGCCGACGCCTGGGCCTTCGCCCGCCACCGCGCAGAGGAGACCCGTCCGTGAGCGACGTCGCCGCCGGCTTCGAGGCGCTGTACGGCACCGCCCCCGACGGGGTGTGGGCCGCCCCCGGGCGGGTCAACCTCATCGGTGAGTACACCGACTTCAACGACGGCTTCGTGCTGCCGCTCGCCCTGCCGCACACCACCGTCGCCGCCGTCTCCCGCCGGGACGACGGGATCCTCCGCCTGCACTCCGCCGACATCGACGGCGGGATCGTCCAGCTGGCGGTCGAGGGCCTGGAGCCGCTCTCCGGCGGCGGCTGGGCGGCCTACCCCGCCGGTGTCGTCTGGGCGCTGCGGGAGGCAGGGCATCCGGTGACGGGCGCGGACGTCCACCTCGCGTCGACCGTGCCGACGGGCGCGGGGCTCTCGTCCTCGGCGGCCCTGGAGGTCGTCACGGCGCTCGCCCTGAACGACCTCTTCGGCCTCGGGCTCTCCCGGCCCGAGCTGGCGCGGCTCGCCCAGCGCGCGGAGAACGGCTTCGTCGGCGTCCCCTGCGGGGTCATGGACCAGATGGCCTCCGCGTGCGCGGAGGAGGGCCATGCCCTCCATCTGGACACCCGGGACCTCTCGTACCGTCAGGTCCCCTTCGACCTGGCCGCCGAGGGGCTGCGGCTGCTCGTCGTCGACACCCGCGTGAAACACGCGCTCGGGGACGGCGCGTACGCGGAGCGGCGCGCCGGTTGTGAAGCGGGTGCGCGGGCGCTCGGCGTGCGGGCCCTGCGCGACGTGAGCGCCGTGCACCTACCCGCATCCCTCGCACGCCTGAGTGACGAGACGGTTCTGCGCTACGTCCGGCACGTCGTCACGGACAACGCCCGGGTGGAGCGCGTGATCGCGCTCCTCGACGCCGGGGACACCCGGGCCGTCGGCCCGGTCCTCACCGAGGGCCATGCCTCCCTCCGGGACGATCTCCGGGTCTCCTGCCCCGAGCTGGACCTGGTGGTCGAGGCGGCGAACGCGGCCGGGGCGCTCGGCGCCCGTATGACGGGCGGCGGCTTCGGCGGTTCGGCCGTCGTCCTGGTCGAGTCCGACCGGGCGGAGGAGGTCGCCGCCGCCGTCGCGAAGGCCTTCGCCGAGGCCGGGTACGCGACCCCCGGCGTCTTCCCCGCCGTCCCCGCGGCGGGTGCGCGCCGCCTCTGAACCCGGCCGTGCGTACGGACGAACCGGCCATACGTACGGACGACTTCGCACAGTTCCGCCAAACGGCCCCCGCCGCGACGCCCCGCCCCTACCCTGAGGGCAGCGCCGGTGGGGGCCGGTGCTGTTCAGGGGTCGAGACCTGCCGGGTACGGCGCCGTGAGCGGGGTAACAGTCAACGCACGGCGGCGGCCGCGCGACCGACGGACCCGCCTCCGGCGCCGTGCCCGCGCCGGTCCTTTCCTCTCCACTTGGGGGTGTCCGTGGCACGTATCCGGGTCCTGGTGGTGGACGACCACCGCATCTTCGCCGAGTCTCTGGCCGCCGCTCTCGCGGCCGAGCCCGACGTCGACGTCTCCGCCGCCGGCAGCGGACCGGCCGCCTTGCGCTGCCTGGACCGCGCGGTCGCGGAGGGGCGCAGGTTCGACGTGCTGCTCGTCGACGCCGAGCTGGGAGCGGGTCCCGCCGGGGCCGCCGCGGCGCCGGACCACGCGGAGCCCGCGGTCGACGGGATCTCCCTGGTCGCGGGCGTGCGCCGGGCCCAGCCCGCCGTCCGTACCGTCGTCCTCGCCGAGAAGGACGACCCGCGCAGGGCGGCGCTCGCGCTCCAGGCCGGGGCCTCGGGATGGGTGGCGAAGGACTGCTCGCTCCAGCGTCTCCTGGCCGTGGTCCGGGGTGTGTTGCGGGACGAGACGCATCTGCCTCCCGCACTGCTCACGGGTGTCCTGCGGGAGCTGACGGCGGCCCGCAAGCACCGGACGGACAGCGAGCGTCTCGTGGAGTCGCTGACCCCGCGCGAGCGGGAGGTGCTGCGCTGCATGGTCGCGGGGCTGGGCCGCAAGGCGGTCGCCGAGCGGCTCTTCCTCTCCCCGCACACCGTCCGTACGCATATGCAGAACGTGCTGGGGAAGCTGGGCGTCCACTCGACGCTCGCGGCGGTGGCGCTGGCCCGCCGCGCGGGTGTCGGCCCGGCGGCGCTGGACGCGCCGGCTCCGCAGGACGCGGACGGGCTATCCGGGGACGTTGTCGAACGGGGCGGTCAGCCGGCGTAGTAGCGCGGCCAGTTCACCGCGCTGGGCGCGGGAGAGCTGGGCGAGGATGGCGCGCTCCTGGGCGAGGAGTCCGGCGAGCGCCTCGTCGGCGCGGTCGCGGCCCTCGGGGGTGAGCCTGACGAGGACCCCGCGCCGGTCGCTGGGGTCGGGGAGCCGCTCGACCAGGCCCTTCTTGGTGAGCCGGTCGATGCGGTTGGTCATGGTGCCGGAGGTGACCAGGGTCTGGGTCAGGAGCTGGCCGGGGGAGAGCTGGTAGGGCACGCCGGCCCGGCGGAGCGAGGTGAGGACGTCGAATTCCCAGGGCTCCAGCTGGTGCTCGGAGAAGGCGAGCCGACGGGCGCGGTCGAGGTGACGGGCGAGCCGTGAGACGCGGCTGAGCACCTCGAGCGGTTCCACGTCGAGGTCGGGGCGCTCGCGGCGCCATGCTGCGACCAGTCGGTCGACCTCGTCCTCCATGACGATCAGTGTAGTGGGTCTGTTGATATTAAGTCTCTTGTGTTCGAGTTTCTCGATATCAAGAATCTTGATTACGAGATATATTTCCCTCTCGGGTGGGGAAGGGACCGGGCCGGAACACCATTCCGCTTCGGTCACTCGTTCCAGCAAGGGGGCTTCGAACATGCATTCCGTGGAATCCGCCGCACCAACCTGGGATCCGCAGCAGTACCTCCGCCACTCCGGCCACCGCACCCGGCCCTTCCTCGACCTGCTCGCCCGAATACCGCACCTGCCGGCCCAGAACCGGCCGGCCCGCATCGCCGACCTCGGCTGCGGCCCGGGAAACGTGACGGCACTCCTCGCCGACCGCTGGACCGACGCCCACATCACCGGCTTCGACCTGTCCCCCGACATGCTGGAGCGCGCCGAGAAGGACTGGTCCGGCACCACCCGGGGCGGCGGCTGGCTCGACTTCCGGCCCGCCGACGCCGCGCACTGGACCCCCACCGAGCCCTACGACCTGATCGTCTCCAACGCGGCCCTCCAGTGGGTCCCCAACCACCCCGAGTCCTTCGCCGCGTGGATCGACGGCCTCCGCCCCGGCGGCACCCTCGCCTTCCAGGTCCCCGGCAACTTCACCTCGCCCAGCCACGCCCTGCTCGGCGAGCTCTGCGACACCCCCGAGTGGCGCGCCCGCCTCGGCGACCAGGGCCGCCGCTTCGTCCACATCCTCGACGCGGCCGACTACCTCACCCGGCTCACCGACCTCGGCTGCGAGACCGAGGTCTGGGAGACCACGTACAGCCGGCTGCTGGAGGGCGAGGACCCCGTCCTCGACTGGGTGATGGGCACGGCGCTGCGGCCCGTCCTCACGACCCTGGGCGACGACCACGAGGCGATCGACGCGTTCCTCGCGCAGTACCGCGCCCGGCTCCGCCAGGCCTACCCGCCGGGCCCGCACGGCACGGTCTTCCCCTTCCGCCGCGTCTTCGCCGTCGCCCGCAAGCCGGCGTGAGGGCGACCGCGCACGTGAGTGGCTCAACGCACGGGCGCCCCGCACCGGAGAACGGTGCGGGGCGCCCTGTGTGAGTCGGTTCTCGCGGTGCCGGTCAGTTCTTGCGGTGCCCTATCAAGCGCGGCTTCTGCTCCAGGCCGTCAAGGCCGTGCCACGCCAGGTTCACCAGGTGCGCCGCGACCTCCGCCTTGCCCGGCTTGCGCACGTCCAGCCACCACTGGCCCGTCAGCGCCACACTGCCCACCAGCGCCTGCGCGTACAGCGGGGCGAGCTTCGGGTCGAAGCCGCGGTTCTTGAACTCCATGCCGAGGATGTCCTCGACCTGCGTGGCGATGTCGCTGATCAGCGAGGCGAACGTGCCCGTCGACTGCGCCACCGGCGAATCCCGCACCAGGATCCGGAAACCGTCCGTGTACTTCTCGATGTAGTCGAGCAGCGCGAACGCCGCCTGCTCCAGGAGCTCCCGCGGGTGGCCCGCGGTCAGCGCGCCCGTCACACCCTCCAGGAGCTGCCGCATCTCCCGGTCGACGACGACCGCGTACAGCCCCTCCTTGCCGCCGAAGTGCTCGTACACCACCGGCTTGGACACCCCGGCCTTCGCCGCGATCTCCTCCACCGACGTGCCCTCGAAGCCCTTCTCGGCGAACAGCGTGCGGCCGATGTCGAGGAGCTGCTCCCGGCGCTCCGCGCCCGTCATCCTCACCCGGCGGCCTCGCCGGGGCTTCGGCTCGCCCCTGTCACTGCCGGTGCTGCCGGTGCTGCCGGTACCGCTGGTACTGCCCTCGATCGCCACGTCTTCCATCATGCCGCTTCTGCGGACGAGCTCTGCCGCCGGGCTTCGATGCGTTCCTTCGCCGGCCAGCGCACGTCCGACGCCCAGCCCGCCAGCTCGAACCAGCGGATCAGCCGCGCGCTGGAGTCCACCTGGCCGCGCAGCACCCCGTGCCGGGCCGACGTCGGGTCCGCGTGGTGCAGGTTGTGCCAGGACTCGCCGCAGGACAGCACCGCGAGCCACCACACGTTGCCCGAGCGGTCACGCGACTTGAACGGGCGCTTGCCCACCGCGTGGCAGATCGAGTTGATCGACCACGTCACGTGGTGCAGCAGCGCCACCCGGATCAGCGAGCCCCAGAAGAACGCGGTGAACGCGCCCCACCACGACATCGTCACCAGACCGCCCACCAGCGGCGGGATCGCGAGCGACAGGATCGTGAAGGAGAGGAAGTGCCGGGAGATCCCCCGGATCGCCGGGTCCTTGATCAGATCCGGGGCGTACTTGTGCTGCGGGGTGCGCTCCTCGTCGAACATCCAGCCGATGTGCGCCCACCACAGGCCCTTCATCAGCGCCGGGACCGTCTCCCCGAAGCGCCACGGCGAGTGCGGGTCGCCCTCCGCGTCCGAGAACTTGTGGTGCTTGCGATGGTCCGCCACCCAGCGCACCAGCGGACCCTCCACGGCCAGCGACCCCATGACCGCCAGCGCGATCCGCAGCGGCCGCTTCGCCTTGAAGGAACCGTGCGTGAAGTAGCGGTGGAAACCGATCGTGATCCCGTGGCAGCCGATGTAGTACATCGCCACCATCAGCCCGAGATCCAGCCAGCTCACCCCCCAGCCCCAGGCCAGCGGCACCGCCGCGAGCAGCGCGACGAAGGGCACCGCGATGAACAGCCCCAGGGTGATCTGCTCGACCGACCCCTTGCTGTCACCGCCCAGGGTCGCGGAGGGCAGGGCCGTGGCGCCGGCGGGCGCCTCGGGTGCCTCGGGTGCCGAGGTCACCTCGGGGCTGATGGTCATGGGTGTCCCCTGGGGGTGAGGGTGAGGGTGAAAGGTCATCGGGAAATACGGAAACCCGCGCCGTGGCTACGCCTCCGTAACCTACGGCGTCGTAAGTATGGCAGCGCCGTGACGCGCGGCAAGGGGGCACGAGAGGGGCGTTGGCCACGCCGCCGCGGCGGACACCTATCCTGGGTCCGTCGGACAGCGCGGTCCGCAAGCCTCCAGTACCCCTCCAGACGTGCTCAAACACTGCAAGGAGCCGCACCTGTGAGCAGTGCCGACCAGACCCCCACCGCCAGCGCCGAGCTGCGCGCCGACATCCGCCGACTGGGCGATCTCCTCGGCGAGACCCTCGTCCGCCAGGAGGGCCACGAGCTCCTCGACCTCGTCGAGAAGGTCCGCCGCCTCACCCGCGAGGACGGCGAGGCCGCCGCCGAGCTGCTCCGCGGCGTCGAGCTGGAGACCGCCGCGAAGCTCGTACGCGCCTTCTCCACCTACTTCCACCTGGCAAACGTCACCGAGCAGGTCCACCGCGGCCGCGAGATGCGCGAGAAGCGCGCCGCCGAGGGCGGCCTCCTCGCCCGCACCGCCGACATGCTCAAGGACGGCGACCCGCAGCACGTGGCCGAGACGGTCAAGAACCTCAACGTGCGACCGGTCTTCACCGCGCACCCCACCGAGGCCGCCCGCCGCTCCGTCCTCAACAAGCTGCGCCGCATCGGCGCCCTCCTGGAGACCCCGGTCATCGAGGCCGACCGGCGCCGCCACGACCTGCGGCTCGCCGAGAACATCGACCTCATCTGGCAGACCGACGAGCTCCGGGTCGTCCGCCCCGAGCCCGCCGACGAGGCCCGCAACGCCATCTACTACCTCGACGAGCTGCACGCCGGCGCCGTCGGCGACGTCCTGGAGGACCTCGCCGCCGAGCTGGAGCGCGTCGGAGTCGAACTGCCCGCCGGCACGCGCCCGCTGACCTTCGGCACCTGGATCGGCGGCGACCGCGACGGCAACCCCAACGTCACCCCGCAGGTGACCCGGGACATCCTGATCCTCCAGCACGAGCACGGCATCACCGACGCCCTCGAACTCGTCGACTACCTGCGCGGACTCCTCTCCAACTCCATCCGCTACGCCGGAGCCACCCAGGAACTCCTGGACTCCCTCCAGCGCGACCTGGAGCTCCTCCCGGAGATCAGCCCCCGCTACAAGCGCCTCAACGCCGAGGAGCCGTACCGGCTCAAGGCCACCTGCATCCGGCAGAAGCTCGTCAACACCCGCGAGCGCCTCGCCTCCGGCACCCCGCACCAGGACGGCCGCGACTACCTCGGCACCGCCGAGCTGATCCACGACCTCACCCTCGTGCAGACCTCCCTGCGCGAGCACCGCGGCGGCCTCTTCGCCGACGGCCGGATGGACCGCACCATCCGCACCCTGTCGGCCTTCGGCCTCCAGCTCGCCACCATGGACGTCCGCGAGCACGCCGACGCCCACCACCACGCCCTCGGCCAGCTCTTCGACCGCCTCGGCGAGGAGTCCTGGCGGTACGTGGACATGCCCCGCGACTACCGGCAGAAGCTGCTCGCCAAGGAGCTGCGCTCGCGCCGCCCGCTCGCCCCGACCCCGGCCCCGCTGGACGCCGCGGGCGAGAAGACCCTCGGCGTCTTCCACACCATCAAGGAGGCCTTCGAGCGCTTCGGCCCGGAGGTCATCGAGTCGTACATCATCTCGATGTGCCAGGGCGCCGACGACGTCTTCGCCGCGGCCGTCCTCGCCCGCGAGGCCGGTCTCCTCGACCTGCACGCCGGCTGGGCCAAGATCGGCATCGTGCCGCTCCTGGAGACCACCGACGAGCTCAAGGCCGCCGACGTCATCCTCAACGACATGCTGGCCGACCCCTCCTACCGGCGCCTCGTCTCGCTCCGCGGCGACGTCCAGGAGGTCATGCTCGGCTACTCGGACTCCTCGAAGTTCGGCGGCATCACCACCAGCCAGTGGGAGATCCACCGCGCCCAGCGTCGCCTCCGCGACGTCGCCCACCGCTACGGGGTACGGCTCCGCCTCTTCCACGGCCGCGGCGGCACCGTCGGCCGCGGCGGCGGCCCCTCGCACGACGCGATCCTCGCGCAGCCCTGGGGCACCCTGGAGGGCGAGATCAAGGTGACCGAGCAGGGCGAGGTCATCTCCGACAAGTACCTGATCCCGTCCCTCGCCCGCGAGAACCTCGAACTGACCGTCGCCGCCACGCTCCAGGCCTCCGCCCTGCACACGGCGCCCCGCCAGTCCGACGAGGCCCTCGCCCGCTGGGACGCGGCCATGGACACCGTCTCCGACGCCGCCCACACCGCGTACCGCAAGCTCGTCGAGGACCCGGACCTGCCGACGTACTTCCTCGCCTCGACCCCGGTCGACCAGCTCGCCGACCTGCACCTGGGCTCGCGGCCTTCCCGCCGCCCCGGCTCGGGCGTCTCCCTCGACGGCCTCCGCGCCATCCCGTGGGTCTTCGGCTGGACCCAGTCCCGCCAGATCGTCCCCGGCTGGTACGGCGTCGGCTCGGGCCTCAAGGCCCTGCGCGAGGCCGGTCTCGACGCGGTCCTCGGCGAGATGTACGGGAACTGGCACTTCTTCCGCAACTTCCTCTCCAACGTCGAGATGACGCTCGCGAAGACCGACCTGCGGATCGCCCGCCACTACGTCGACACCCTCGTCCCCGACGAGCTGAAGCACGTCTTCGATGCCATCGAGGCCGAGCACGCACTGACGGTCGCCGAGGTCCTCAAGGTCACCGGCGGCGAGAAGCTCCTCGACTCCAACCCGGTCCTCCAGCAGACCTTCGCCATCCGCGACGCCTACCTGGACCCGATCTCCTACCTCCAGGTCGCCCTCCTCGCCCGCCAGCGCGCGGCCGCCGAGCGCGGCGAGGACCCGGACCCGCTGCTCGCACGGGCCCTGCTCCTCACGGTGAACGGTGTCGCGGCGGGCCTGCGCAACACCGGCTGACCCGCCCTCCGCTCGTGACAGTGCCCCCGCCGGATTCCGGCGGGGGCACTGTCACGCGTGCGGGGTGCGTCAGCCCTGCTGCGCCTTGCGGCGGCGGGTCACGAGGAACGCGCCGGCACCCGCGAGGGCCACGGCCACGGCGGCGAGAACGCCGACCGGAGCGCTGGAGCCGGTCTCGGCGAGGTCGCCCTCACCCTTGGTGTCGGTGCCACCGGTACCGGCGGTCGCGCCGGCCGGGGTGGTGGCCGACGGGGACTCGGTGCCGCCCGGGGTCTCCGAGGGGGAGCTCGTCGGGGCGACGCTCTCGCTCGGGGTACCGGAGGGGGTGCCCGACGGGGTGCCCGAGGTGGTCTCCGACGGGGTCTCGGAGGGGGTGCCGGACGGGGTGCCCGTCGGCGTCTCGGTCGGGGTGCCGGACGGGGTGCCCGTCGGCGTCTTGGTCGGGGTGGTGCTCGCGGGGCAGGTGTGCGAGAGGTTGAAGAAGCCCTGCGAGACCACGCCGTTGACCTCGGCCACGGCCGAGGTCAGCTCGGCGCCCGGCTCGGAGGCCACGTAGGCGTGGTCGCCCTTCGGCGGACCGAAGTCGGTGATGACGATGGGGGCGCCGTCGTCGAAGGTCACCGTCAGCTTGGTGAACTCCACGGGGTCCTTGCCGCCACCGGGGATGAGGAAGTGCCAGCCGTCCTTGTCGGACGGGATGGTCTTGCACTCGCCCTTCTGGAAGCCGGCGGCGGTGATCGGGGTGGCCTGGTGCAGCGGCAGCTTGTAGACGCCCGGGCCGTCCGATGCGGAGGCCGCCGGAGCCAGGACGAGGGAGCCCGCAACGGCGGCGACCAGCGCGCCGGCGGATATCAGGGAGCGTCGCATGTGCAGTCGTCCATCTGTGGGATGTGGGATGCCGTGGGAGGTGGCGGGGGCAGCCTATCTATCGCTTTAAGTCAGCCTTAACCCAGAGGTCCATAACGATCGCGCCACGAACCGCCCGAATCCGGTCAGAGCGTCAGGAAAGCAGCCACCAAAAGCAGTCCACCCGCCCCCGCGAGCCCCCACGCCGTCCGCGTCATCCGCAGACCGCCGCCGATCACGGGCGCCGCGAGCAGCAGCGCACCGCCCAGCGGCAGCCACGCGTGCAACCCGCCGCCCCAGCCCGTCCGTACGGCCTCGTCCGTGCCCGGCTTCACCACCACCGGGATCGTCGCACCCTTCTGCGCCGCGACGGAGGCCTCGATCGTCAGCGTCCGCCGGGGTGATGACGGGTCCTCGGACGCGTACGCACCGCTGCACGTGTCCTCCGTGCAGCCGGTCACCGTCAACATCCCGTGCTCACGGCCCTTGCCGAGCAGGACGTGCTGGGCGGAGTCCCACGACGCCCACGCACCCCCCACGACGAGGAGCAGGGTGACCAGGACCATGGCGGCGTTACGGACGTGCGTCATGACCCGCGATCGTACAGTCGTACGTTCCCGGGGCCAGGGGGCCCCGATGCCCCCTACGAGTTGTACGCGGACTGCGCCCGCTCCAGACCCTCCGCGACCAGGCACTCCACCGAGTCCGCCGCCCGGTCGACGAACCAGTCGAGGTCCTTGCGCTCCGTCGACGAGAAGTCCTTCAGGACGAAGTCCGCGACCTGCATCCGGCCCGGCGGACGCCCGATCCCGCACCGCACCCGGTGGTACCCGGGACCCATCGCCTTCGTCATCGACTTCAGACCGTTGTGCCCGTTGTCGCCGCCGCCGATCTTCAGCCGCAGCACCGAGTAGTCGATGTCCAGCTCGTCGTGGATCGCCACGATGTGCGCCGTCGGCACCTTGTAGAAGTCGCGCAGCGCCGTCACCGGGCCGCCCGACAGGTTCATGTACGACATCGGCTTCGCGAGGATCACCCGGCGGTTCTCAGGCCCGGGGGGACCCATCCGGCCCTCGACGACCTGCGCCTGGGCCTTCTGCGCCCGCTTGAACGAGCCACGGATCCGCTCGGCCAGCAGGTCCACGACCATGAAGCCGATGTTGTGGCGGTTGGCCGCGTACTCGGGCCCGGGGTTGCCGAGGCCGACGATCAGCCAGGGGGCGTTGGCGGCGTCGTCCGTCATCGCGTCAGGTCTCCTCGTGAGGATGCGGGAACAGAGAAACGGGGTGACAGGCCGTACGGCCCGTCACCCCGTCACGTCAGGCAGAGCCTACGGCTCAGGCCTCGGCGCCCTCGGCCTCGGCGGACGGCTCCTCGGCCTGGGCGGCCAGGACCTGGAGGACGACGGCGTCGGCGTCGGTCACCAGGGTCGAGCCGGCCGGGAGGGTGATGTCCTTGGCGAGGACGGAGGCACCGGCCTCCAGGCCCTCCACGGAGACCGTGACGGCCTCGGGGAGGTGGGTGGCCTCGGCCTCGACGGAGAGGGTGCTGAGCACGTGCTCCAGCAGGTTGCCACCGGCGGCGAGCTCGCCCTCGGCCTGCACGGGGATCTCGACGGTGACCTTCTCGCCGCGCTTGACCAGGATCAGGTCGACGTGGACGAGCGAGCCCTTGATGGCGTCACGCTGGACGGCCTTCGGGATCGCCAGCTCGGTGGCGCCACCCTCGATGTCCAGGGAGAGCAGGACGTTCGGCGTACGCAGCGCCAGGCCGAGCTCGTGGGCCGGAAGGGAGATGTGAACCGGGTCCGTGCCGTGGCCGTAGAGGACCGTGGGGACCAGGGCGGCGCGGCGGAGCTGACGGGAGGCGCCCTTACCGAAATCGGTACGGACGGCAGCGGCGAGCTTGACCTCGGACATGTGGCACTCCTCGTAGATGGTGACGAAAAACGTGGTCACCCGGCCACGACTGGCGATGGCCTGCTACGAAGAGCGCGTCGATAACGGACCGCCGTGACCCTGTACATCCGTACGGGTACGGCCTCCCTCGCCGAGCAACTACGGCAGTCTACCCGCCACCGCCGAAGCGCCCAAATGGATCAGTCCCGGGCCCCGATCCCCGGGCGGCGGACATACGGAAGGGCCGCTTCCCCCGGCGGGGGAAACGGCCCTTCCGTCATGCCGTGCTACTGACTCAGTGCTCCTCGAAGAGGCTCGTCACCGAACCGTCCTCGAAGACCTCGCGCACCGCGCGGGCGATCGTCGGCGCGATCGACAGGACCGTGATCTTGTCGAGCTCAAGGGCGCCGGGAACCGGCAGCGTGTCCGTGAAGACGAACTCGCTGACCTTGGAGTTCTTCAGACGGTCGGCAGCCGGGCCCGACAGGATGCCGTGCGTGGCCGTCACGATGACGTCCTCGGCACCGTGCGCGAACAGGGCGTCCGCGGCGGCGCAGATCGTGCCACCGGTGTCGACCATGTCGTCCACCAGGACGCAGACACGGCCCTTCACGTCACCGACGACCTCGTGCACGGTGACCTGGTTGGCGACGTCCTTGTCACGGCGCTTGTGCACGATCGCCAGCGGCGCGTCCAGACGGTCGCACCAGCGGTCGGCGACCCGTACGCGGCCGGCGTCCGGGGAGACGATCGTCAGCTTCGCGCGGTCGACCTTCGCGCCCACGTAGTCCGCGAGCACCGGCAGCGCCGACAGGTGGTCCACCGGGCCGTCGAAGAAGCCCTGGATCTGGTCGGTGTGCAGGTCCACGGTCAGGATGCGGTCCGCACCCGCCGTCTTCAGCAGGTCCGCGACCAGGCGGGCCGAGATCGGCTCGCGACCGCGGTGCTTCTTGTCCTGACGGGCGTAGCCGTACGACGGGATGATCACGGTGATGCTGCGGGCCGAGGCCCGCTTCAGCGCATCGATCATGATCAGCTGCTCCATGATCCACTTGTTGATCGGAGCCGTGTGGCTCTGGATCAGGAAGCAGTCCGCGCCGCGGGCCGACTCCTGGAAGCGGACGTAGATCTCACCGTTGGCGAAGTCGAACGCCTTGGTGGGAACGAGACCGACGCCCAGCTGGTGCGCGACCTCCTCGGCCAGCTCGGGGTGGGCGCGGCCGGAGAAGAGCATCAGCTTCTTCTCGCCGGTCGTCTTGATCCCGGTCACAGCACTGTCTCCTCAGACGTGTTCTCTGGTCGCGGCCCCACGCCCTGCGGGCGCGTGTGCGAACCAGCCGAATTTGTGTGCACGTATCACGGTACGCCGAGTTCGACGCACCTGTTTCCGGTCAGCTTTCGCTCGCGGACTCCTCCGAGGCGACCTGGGCGGCCTGCGCGGCGGCGCTGCCGGGACGCTTGCGGGCCACCCAACCCTCGATATTCCGCTGCTGGCCCCGGGCCACGGCCAGTGCACCGGCCGGGACGTCCTTCGTGATCACGGACCCGGCGGCGGTGTAGACCCCGTCCCCGATGGTGATGGGAGCCACAAACATGTTGTCCGAGCCCGTACGGCAGTGGGAGCCGATCGTGGTGTGGTGCTTGGCCTCGCCGTCGTAGTTCACGAAGACGCTCGCGGCGCCGATGTTCGTGTACTCGCCGATGGTGGCATCGCCGACGTACGACAGGTGGGGGACCTTGGTGCCCTCGCCGATCGTCGCGTTCTTCATCTCGACGTACGCGCCGGCCTTGGCCTTCGCGCCGAGGTCCGTGCCCGGACGGAGGTACGCGTACGGGCCCACGGAGGCGCCCTCGCCGACGACGGCGGTGTCGGCGACGGTGTTGTCCACCCGCGCCCCGCGACCGACCCGGGTGTCCTTCAGCCGGCTGTTCGGACCGACGACGGCGTCCTCGGCGATGTGCGTGGCGCCGAGCAGCTGCGTACCGGGCAGGACGACGGCGTCGGCCTCGAAGGTCACGGTCACGTCGATGAACACGGAGGCGGGGTCGACGACGGTGACACCGCCCAGCATGGCCGCGTGGAGGAGCCGCTGGTTCAGCAGCGCACGCGCCTCCGCGAGCTGCACGCGGTTGTTGATCCCGAGGATCTCGCGGTGGTCACCGGCGACGGAGGCACCGACGCGGTGGCCGGCCTCGCGCAGGATCGACAGGACGTCGGTGAGGTACTCCTCGCCCTGGCTGTTGTCCGTCCGCACCTGACCGAGCGCCTCGGCCAGCAGCTTCCCGTCGAACGCGAACACCCCGGAGTTGATCTCGCGGATGGCGAGCTGCTCGGCGGAGGCGTCCTTGTGCTCGACGATCGCGGTGACGGCGTTGTCGGCGTCCCGCACGATCCGGCCGTAGCCGGTGGAGTCCGGCACCTCGGCGGTCAGCACGGTCACGGCGTTGCCGTCGGCGGCGTGGGTGCCGGCGAGCGCCCGCAGGGTCTCTCCGGACAGCAGCGGGGTGTCACCGCAGACGACCACGACGGTCCCGTCGGGTGCGGTGCCCAGCTCCTCCAGCGCCATGCGCACGGCGTGCCCGGTGCCGTTCTGCTCCTCCTGCACGGCGGTCCGGGTCCCGGCGTAGTGCGCCTCCAGGTGACCCTTCACCTGCTCGCGCGCGTGCCCGACGACCACGACGAGGTGCTCGGGCTCCAGCTCCCGGGCGGCGGACACGACGTGCCCGACGAGCGAACGTCCGGCGATCTCGTGCAGGACCTTGGGGGTCTTCGACTTCATGCGGGTGCCCTCACCCGCTGCGAGGACGACGACGGCTGCCGGGCGATTGGCGCTCACGGGACTGCCCTTCGGCTTTGGGTGGTGGACGCACGAAGGATACCGGGGGGCAGGGCCCCGGACATGAGCGCGGGTCCCGACCGTGACGGTCGGGGCCCGCGGCTGGGGGCTCCCGGAGAAGGATTCGAACCCACAATAAATGGACC